>NZ_VEJN01000067.1:0-218 GCF_007678615.1 Pseudomonas sp. DE0157 | reverse complement strand
GCAAGTAGCCACTTACAGCGCTTGCGCGGACGGCCACGTCGGCTCGATGGAATGCTGACCTCGTCCAGCAGTGGTTGTGCGTAGCTGATGTCACTGGCTTGACCGCCAGAGAGGAGAAAGCGCAACGGTATCCCGTTGGCATCGCAGAGCATGTGGATTTTGGTTGTCAGGCCGCCACGACTTCGGCCTAGAGCGTGATCGGCAGGCTCGTCAGGCCC
>NZ_VEJN01000066.1:0-218 GCF_007678615.1 Pseudomonas sp. DE0157 | reverse complement strand
TTGCCGCCCGTGGCGCTGTCGATGGTCACACTAACGGTCGAGCCGTTGTTGTAGACATCGTTGGCCGGGGTCTGGAAATCGATGCTGCCTTGAGTCTTGCCTGCTTCAACGGTGATGACCTGGCCGTTGGACAGGGTCACGGTCACCGGAGTCTGAGCCGGGTTGGTCAGGGTCACGGTGTAGGTGATGACACCGCCCTCAGTAACCGAAGGGTTCGC
>NZ_VEJN01000065.1:0-221 GCF_007678615.1 Pseudomonas sp. DE0157 | reverse complement strand
GATTTCCAGACCCCGGCCAACGACGTCTACAACAACGGTTCCACCGTTAGCGTGACCATCGACAGTGCCACGGGCGGCAACTTCGAACAGCTGACGCCAAACCCGACACCAGCAGTTACCACGATCAATGATTCGATCGACACCACCACTGCCACGCTGACGGCTTCGCCAAGCGTGACCGAAGGTGGCGTGATCACTTACACCGTCACGCTGACCAACCC
>NZ_VEJN01000064.1:0-266 GCF_007678615.1 Pseudomonas sp. DE0157 | reverse complement strand
ACCTGCGTGGAGGAGGGCAGCGACAGCGTGCCCATCGGGCGCCCCATCGCCAACCTGCACACCTACGTGCTGGACGCGGCCCTGCAACCGGTGGTGCCAGGGGTAGCCGGTGAGTTGTACCTGGGCGGCGTAGGCCTGGCCCGTGGGTATCACCGCCGCCCGGCGCTGACCGCCGAGCGCTTCGTGGCGAGCCCTCTGGGTAATGGCGAGCGCTTGTACCGCACGGGTGATCGGGTGCGTTACCGCGCCGACGGCGTGCTGGAGTA
>NZ_VEJN01000063.1:0-266 GCF_007678615.1 Pseudomonas sp. DE0157 | reverse complement strand
GGCCTGAGTCCGATACAATTTCGAACCCACGCGCTGGCCCCATAGCGCTCACTGTCCAACTTTTGGGGGTCAGTTCACGTAAGGGCGAAAAGGTGACTAAGCGTCGCCATCGCAAATGGACTATGCTCTCTTTCGACACCCACACCAACGCAATCAAACTTCAAACTTCAAACTTCAAACTTCAGAGCGTGGGCGCATACAGCAAGTTGGTATTCATTGGCGAGGGTGGCGCACAGTCACCTTTCCGCCCTTACGGCGGCTCACTT
>NZ_VEJN01000062.1:0-272 GCF_007678615.1 Pseudomonas sp. DE0157 | reverse complement strand
GTTTGAGCGCCAGGTTGTATTTCGTCATGGAACACCCTCCGGTGAGATAGGTGTCCAACATTCGGGGGTCAGTTCAAGTAAGGGCGAAAAGGTGACTAAGCGTCGCCACCGCAAATGGACTATGCCCTCTTTCAACACCCACACCAACGCAATCAAACTTCAAACTTCAAACTTCAAACTTCAAACTTCAAAGCATGGGCGCATACAGCAAGTTGGTATTCATTGGCGAGGGTGGCGCACAGTCACCTTTCCGCCCTTACGGCGGCTCACTT
>NZ_VEJN01000061.1:0-272 GCF_007678615.1 Pseudomonas sp. DE0157 | reverse complement strand
GGCGCAGATGTTGGCAAGTTCGAGCAACTGACGCTGGACAAGACGCCAGTCAGCACCCAAGTTACCGACGAGCCAGGCTCGGGTACTCCGGGCACGGGCAACCAGGGCAACCAAGTTCTGGTCACCATTGCGGCGGATCAGACTTCTGTTGCTGAAAACGTCAAGCCGACGTTCACCGTCCAGATCAACAAAGCACTGGCCAACGACTTGGTCGTGACCCTGAGCAACAATGAAAAGGTCACCATCAAGGCCGGCGAAACCAGCGCTCAGTA
>NZ_VEJN01000060.1:0-275 GCF_007678615.1 Pseudomonas sp. DE0157 | reverse complement strand
TCTTTCAGGTGGAAGTACAACTCAGCGTGATTGTTGATCGGCAGACCGTCTTTGTTGGTCAGCGTCACGGTGTAGGTGATCTCGCCGCCTTCGGCAACCGAAGTAGTCGCAGTGAGCTTGGCCACAACTTCGTCGATGGTGTCGGTGACTTTGACCGAGGCATCGTTACCCAGCTGCAGGTTTTCGAAGGTACGGCCGCCTGCATCGGCTGCCGACTTGATGCCCAGGCTGATTTCGCCCGAGTCTTTGTAGACGTCGTCGCCTTGAGCGGCATG
>NZ_VEJN01000005.1:165216-277662 GCF_007678615.1 Pseudomonas sp. DE0157 | reverse complement strand
CAACTGCAACTGCAACTGCAACTGCAACTGCAACTGCAACTGCAACTGCAACTGCAACTGCAACTGCAACTGCAACTGCAACGTTAACTTAGGGTACGCGCCCTAGCGAACCCTTGCCAACGGAAATAACCGCTTGAAATTTGTGGTGGTCTGCTCAGCCAACTGTTCATAACTGACACACCGCAGTGAGGCCACATATTCAGCCACTTCCCGCACATATTGGGGCAGGTTGGGTTTACCCCGATAAGGAATAGGCGCCAGATAGGGCGAGTCGGTTTCCACCAAGAGCCGATCCGCCGGCACTTGCCGCGCCACGTCCCGCAACGCCTCGGCATTACGGAATGTGACGATCCCCGAAAGCGAAATGTAATACCCAAGATCCAAAGCCGCCTTGGCCATTTCCCAGTCTTCGGTAAAGCAGTGCAGAACGCCCGCCTGGGACAAGTTCGCCTCACGCAATAGTGCCAAGGTATCGGCACGGGCCGCTCGGGTATGCACGATCACCGGTTTTCCCGTCTGCCGCGAAGCTTCCAGGTGCAAGCGAAATGAGGCCTGCTGCAACTCGGCAGCTTCCGGCTCGTAATGGTAATCCAGGCCGGTTTCACCGATCGCCACCACATGGGGATGAGCCAATTCGGTCAACAGCCAGTCCAAAGCAGGCGCTGCACCCGGCGCCAGGTCCAGCGGGTGAACGCCTACCGAGCAATCCACATCGCTGTATTGCTCGGTCAAGGCTTTGACTGCGCCTGCATTTTCGGCACTGACACCGATGCACAGGAAGTGCCCGACACCACGAGCACGCGCCGCCTGCAAGGCAGCATCGAGCGAACCCCCATGGGCGCTGAGGTCAAGGCGGTCAAGATGGCAATGGGAATCTACAAGCATGGGTACACACACGGATAAGAATTAAAGTCAGCGCCCAGTTGGCAATTGTAGCCAATGGGCCAGCAACGATTCGATCAGCAAAGCACGATTCAGGTTTGCCTTGCCCAGCACTTTCTGACGCTGCTCAAGGATCCAGGCCTGGACCTCGAGGACTTTGGCCGGACGGCTCTTTTGCGCAAGGTATTGCACCACCTTGCGCATGTCGGCCATGCCGAGCTCATCGTCGTCCTCGGTCAACTGGTAGCGCAGGATCAACTGGGCCCAGTCGAAAAACCAATCGAACACTATCAACAACGGCACGGCTGTCCATGCGTCGGCCAACTGGCTGGGCGATTGCTGCTGCTTGAGCAGCTTCTTTACGCCTTCGGTCACCAGGGCGCGCTGTTCATGCACGCCTTGCTGATGAAGACTTAGGGCCAACAGCGGCGAACCGGCAGACAAGGTCAACAGATCGTCGCGCCGGGCCTGATCGGTCTCCGGCAAGGCGCTGGCCAACCAGGCATGGCTCTGGGCCTTGGTCGGCAGTGGACAGGTAACCTGCTGGCACCGGCTCTTGATGGTAGGCAGCAAGCGGCTGGGTTGATGGGTCACCAGCAGCAGCACCGTGTCGCCGGAAGGCTCCTCAAGGCTTTTGAGAAGTGCATTGGACGCGTTGACGTTCATGGATTCGACAGGCTCGATCATGACCACCTTGCGCCCACCCAACTGCGCGGTCTGAGCGACGAAGGCAACCAGTTCGCGGACCTGGTCCACCTTGATCGGCTTGTCCAGCTCTTCAGGTTCAAGCATGAAGTTGTCGGGGTGACTACCGGCCTTGAGCAGGTGGCAGGACTTGCACTGGCCGCAAGCCAGGGTGCCATTAGGGCGCTGGCACAGCAGCCGCGCCATCAGGCGCTCGGCCAGATCACGCTTACCTATCCCCTTCGGGCCGTGCAGCAGATAGGCATGGGCATGCTGGGCGCGGCCAGCCAGTTGCTCCCACAGTGTCTGCTGCCAAGGGTAGGCATCAGCCACGGCAGCGCTCCACAATATCTGGTAGCAGCCTGTCCAACGCTTGCTGGACGTCCGCCAGCGGCTGCGATGCATCCAGCAGCGTGTAGCGTTGTGGCGCCGCGGCTGCGCGATCCAGGTAGGCGCGGCGGACCGCTTCGAAAAACGCCTGCCCTTCCTGCTCGAACCGGTCCAGCCGCCCTCGCGCTGCAGCGCGGGCCAGGCCTACTTCGACGGGCAGATCGAACACCAGGGTCAGGTCAGGACGAAGGTCGTCCTGCACGAACTGCTCAAGCGTCGCGATACGATCGACGGGCAAGCTGCGCCCGCCCCCTTGATAGGCGTAAGTAGCGTCTGTGAACCGGTCACACAACACCACCGCCCCACCCGCCAACGCCGGTCGGATCACTTGTGCAAGGTGTTGAGCGCGTGCAGCGAACACCAACAAAAGCTCAGTATCGGCGTGCATGGCTTCATCGCTCGGCGACAACAACAGCTCACGAATCTTTTCAGCCAATGGCGTGCCGCCTGGCTCGCGGGTCAGCACCACGTCCAGCCCTTGCTCGCGCAGCCGGGCAGCCAGGTATTCCCGGTTAGTACTTTTGCCCGCGCCTTCGGGGCCTTCCAATGTAATAAACAAGCCGCTCACAAACAGTCCTTATTGGGGGGCGTCAAGCGCCGACGGTTCGGTTGCCCGATCGCTCTCGACCTTGCCCTGTTCAGGCGCAGCGGCTGGAGCAGATGGATCATCCGATGCTCCCGCCTCGGGCACTTGAGATGAACCGGACGGCGCTGCATCGTCCGAGGGTGTCGGCTGAGCGGTGCCAGGGCTTGAACGGTAATCGGCCCGACGCTTGAGCTGAAACTCGCGCACAGCAGAGTTGTGGTCGTCTAGGTCATCGGAAAAAACGTGGCTACCATCACCGCGCGCAACGAAATAAAGGCTGGTGCCATCTGCCGGGTTCAACGCCGCATGGATGGCCTCACGCCCGACCATTGCAATAGGCGTTGGCGGCAGCCCCGTCATGGTGTAGGTGTTGTAAGGCGTTGGCTGACGCAAATCAGCGCGTGTAATGCGGCCGTTGTAGCGCTCGCCCATGCCATAGATGACCGTCGGATCGGTCTGCAGCATCATGCCCAGCCGCAGGCGGCGGACGAATACGCCAGCGATTTGCCCGCGCTCCTGTGGAATACCGGTTTCCTTCTCCACCAGCGAGGCCATGATCAGTGCCTGGTAGGGGTCGCGGTACGGCAGGTCGCGGGCGCGCTCGGCCCACTCACGGGCCAGCACCTCTTCCAGGCGCATGTAGGCTTGCTGCAACAGTTCCACATCGCTCATGCCGCGTACGAAGCGATAGGTGTCCGGAAAGAAACGGCCTTCCGGGAAAACGCCAGCGTGCCCCAGCTTTTCCATGACTTCGGCATCGGAGAGGCCATCAAGGGTCTGCTTGATCTTTTCATGCTTGGCCACGGCCGCGCGCACTTGGCGAAACGTCCAGCCTTCGACCAGGGTCAGGTTGTATTGCACCACGTCGGCCCGCTGCCAGGCGTCGAAAAGCTGTTTCACGGTCATGCCGGGCGTCAGGCGATACTCGCCCGTGTGCAGTGGCACGCCGGCCATGTTGAAGCGCCAGTACAACCTGAGCCATAGCGCGTCGCCCAACAGCCCCTCTTGTTGCATGCGGTAGAACATGCGATTGGGCGTAGCGCCATTGGGCACATCCAGCAGGCGTTCCTGTGCCACATGCACAGGCTGATCCAGCACCGAATGGACCTTCCAGGCCGACCAGCCAAGGGCCAGGCCCATGACGATCAGGCACATTTCCAGCAGCAGCAGGAATTTACGTCTCACGAATTCAGGTTTCCAGTAACGTACGGGCAACGGCCTGCAACGTACGGGTGAGCGGGCCAGGCCGCCAGTTTAGCGCGCCTGCGGCGCGGACGGGCCAGATGCCGTAGACACTATTGCAAACGAATGCTTCATCCGCTTGTGCGAGCTCATCGAACGCCAGGTCACGCACTTGCACCGGGATGTTCATCATCTCCGCCCGCGCCAGCAGTGCGGCGCGCATCACGCCTGCCACCCCGCAACGATCAAGCCTGGCAGTAAGAAGCGTGCCTTGCTTAACCAGAAACAGGTTGCTGTAGACACCTTCGATCAGCCTGCCCTGCCCGTCACGCATCAGGCCTTCGGCATGTTCGCCGTCCTGCCATTCGGAACGTGCCAGCACCTGCTCGAGGCGGTTGAGGTGTTTGAGCCCTGCCAGCAAGGGTTGTTCCCCAAGCCGGGTCTGGCACATGAACAGGCGCACGCCCACGTCGGCGTGTTCGGCTGGGTAGCTGGGCAACGGGCTGGCTTGCAGGATACGCCGCGCCGCGACACCGGCCGCGGGTGCATATCCGCGCTGGCTGTCGCCGCGGGTCAGGATCAGCTTGGCCACGCCCTCACCCAGCTGAGCGGCATAGCGCCTTACCTCATCGGCCACCAGGGCCACGTCAGTGGCGATGGACAGGCGCTGACAGCCCAGTGCCAGACGCGCCATGTGCTCATCCAGCAGCAAGGGCCGCCCATGGCGTACAGCGAACGTCTCGAACAGACCATCCCCGTAGGCCAACCCGCGATTGTGCAGGTTGATCGCAGCCGCAGGCGTGCCATCGACCCAGCTTTGCATCACTCGGCGAACCGGCGGAACACCAGGGAGCCGTTGGTGCCACCAAAGCCGAACGAATTGGACAGCACGACATCGATTGGCATGCTGCGGGCCTGGTGCGGCACGAAGTCCAGGTCACAGCCTTCGTCTGGCTCATCCAGGTTTATGGTCGGCGGCGCCATCTGGCTGTTGATCGCCAACACGCTGAAGATCGCCTCCACCGCACCGGCAGCCCCCAGCAGGTGCCCGGTCATCGACTTGGTGGAGCTGACGGCCAGCTTATAGGCATGCTCGCCGAACACGCGCTTGATGGCTGCCACTTCGGCCAGGTCTCCAGCCGGTGTCGAGGTGCCGTGGGCGTTGATGTAGCTGACTTCCTGAGGCTGCACGCCGGCATCGCGCAGGGCATTGACCATGCAACGGGCTGCACCTTCACCCGATTCGGGCGGCGACGTCATGTGATAGGCATCGCCGCTCATGCCAAACCCTGCGAGCTCGGCGTAGATCGTTGCACCCCGCGCCTTGGCGTGCTCAAGCTCTTCGAGCACCAATGCACCGGCCCCGTCGGACAGGACGAAGCCGTCACGGCCTTTGTCCCAGGGACGACTGGCCCGCGCAGGCTCATCGTTGCGGGTAGAAAGCGCGCGCGATGCGCCAAACCCACCCATGCCCAGCCCACAGGCGGCCATTTCAGCGCCGCCGGCGATCATGACATCGGCCTCACCGTGCGCAATATTGCGCGCAGCCATGCCGATGCAATGGGTACCGGTGGTACAGGCGGTGGCGATGGCGTAGTTCGGCCCTTGCAGACCCAGGTGGATCGACAGGAAGCCGGAGATCATGTTGATGATCGAGCCAGGGACGAAGAACGGCGAGATACGCCGAGGGCCTGCGTCGTGCAATGTACGGCTGGTCTCCTCGATATTGGTCAGGCCACCGATGCCCGAGCCCATGGCCACGCCGATGCGCTCACGGTTGGCGTCAGTCACTTCCAGGCCAGCGTTGCGCACTGCCTGAAAACCGGCTGCCAAGCCGTACTGAATGAACAGGTCCAGCTTGCGAGCCTCTTTGGCCGACAAGTATTGCTCAACCTCGAAGCCCTTCACCGAGCCACCAAAACGGGTGGAGTAGGCAGAAAGATCCGTATGCTCGATCGGACCGATGCCACTGCGGCCAGCCAGAATGCCCTGCCACGTGCTCGGTACATCCGTACCCAGTGGCGACAGCATGCCCATACCGGTGACCACGACGCGTCTACGCGACACAGTACTCTCCTTTTCTAATGACAGAGTTTCTTGCCATTGCATCCAGTTGGACGGAATGAAATGGCAACAAGCTCTTGATGCGGGGCTTGGCAGCCGACACGGCGACAGCCGAAGCTTGCAAAGAAAAAACCGCACGCCAGTCAAGGCAGTGCGGTTTTTCCCGACAAGAAGCGTCGACTACAGCGTCTTAGGCCTGGTGGCTGTTTACGTAGTCGATGGCAGCTTGAACGGTAGTGATCTTCTCGGCTTCTTCGTCAGGAATCTCGGTCTCGAATTCCTCTTCCAGAGCCATCACCAGCTCAACGGTGTCAAGCGAATCGGCACCCAGGTCATCGACGAAGGACTTCTCGTTGGTCACTTCTTCTTCCTTGACGCCCAGTTGCTCGGCGACGATTTTCTTGACGCGTTCTTCGATGGTGCTCATACCTAGTTTTCACTCCTAATGGATATATGTCAGGCAGCTGGCCGGTGGCTAATTTTATAGAAGAACGTTCGCTTTTCAAGCTCAACGCGCCTTCAGCCTAGTCCCACGACCAGCCGCCTGGAATCTGATTGCAGCTTTATAACGGATTTTAGGCTCGCAGTATGACTCTTTTTTTACGAAATCCGTCACATTGACCGGCGATATTACATGTACATCCCGCCGTTGACGGGCACGGTTGCGCCCGTCACGTACGCTGCACCGTCAGAGGCCAGGAACGAAACCACCTTGGCGATTTCATCTGCCTGACCCAGGCGGCCCAGCGGAATCTGGGTCTGCAGGGCTTCGCGCTGCGCTTCTGGCAGCTCGCGGGTCATGTCGGTATCGATGAAGCCCGGCGTGACCGAGTTGACGGTGATACCGCGCGAGCCCACTTCACGCGCCAGGGCGCGACTGAAGCCTTCGAGACCGGCCTTGGCCGCCGCATAGTTGGCCTGGCCAGCGTTACCCATGGCGCCGACCACCGAGCCTATGCTGATGATACGGCCCCAGCGCGCCTTGGTCATGCCGCGCAGCACGCCCTTGGACAGACGGTAGAGGCTGTTGAGGTTGGTATCGATGACATCGAACCACTCGTCGTCCCTCATGCGCAGCATCAGGTTGTCACGCGTGATACCCGCATTGTTCACCAGAATGGTCGGTGCACCGAACTGCTCGCCGATGGCCGACAGTACCGAATCAACCGATTCGGCGCTGGTCACGTTCAGCTCCATGCCGGTACCGACAATGCCATGCTCCTTCAGGGTCGCGGCGATACGCTCGGCACCGGAGGCCGAGGTCGCAGTACCGATGACGGTGGCGCCTTGGCGACCCAGTTCCAGGGCGATGGCCTGGCCAATGCCACGGCTGGCGCCAGTGACCAGTGCAACTTTACCTTGCAGGCTCATGCAAGCTTCTCCAAGTCAGGCCAGTGCCGCACGCGTGGCGGCAACGGCGTCAGGGGTGTTGAGGTTGTAGGTGGTTACGCCATCGGCGCAGCGCTTGTTGAGGCCAGCCAAGACCTTGCCCGGACCGCACTCGACCAGGTTGACCGCACCGGTGGCAGCCAGCGCCTGGACGCACTCGACCCAGCGCACGGGCTGGTACAGCTGAGCCAGCAGATCACGCTTGAGCGCATCCAGATCGGGTGCGATGGCGGCTGTCACGTTCTGCACAACCGGAATCTGTGGCGCCTGCCAATCGATGGCATTGATCGCGGCGGCAAATCGTTCGGCCGCAGGCTTCATCAGCGCGCAGTGCGACGGTACGCTGACTGCCAGCGGCAAGGCGCGCTTGGCGCCCTTTGCCTTGCACAGCTCCATGGCCCGGTCCACTGCGGCTTTGTTACCGGCAATCACCACTTGGCCCGGCGAATTGAAATTGACCGCGCTGACGACCTCGTCTTCAGCCGCTTCGGTGCAGATCTGCACCACGACGGCGTCGTCCAGCCCCAGGATTGCGGCCATGGCACCGTGCCCGGCAGGCACGGCTTCCTGCATCAGTTGGCCGCGGCGCTCGACCAGGCGAACGGCGTCCTTGAGGCTGATGCTGCCCGCTGCGACCAAGGCACTGTACTCGCCCAGGCTATGACCCGAGACGAATGCAGGCTTGGCGCCGCCCTCCTCGAGCCACAGGCGCCACAGCGCAATGGAGGCTGTCAGAATGGCTGGCTGGGTCTTATCAGTCTGATCGAGTTGCTCTTGCGGACCTTCCTGAACCAGTTTCCAGAGGTCGTAACCCAGCGCCTCGGAAGCTTCCTTGAAGGTCTCGATGATCACCGGCTTCTCGGCGCCGAGTTCTGCGAGCATGCCCAGCGACTGGGAACCTTGACCTGGAAAGACGAATGCGAGAGATGCAGACATTGAACAAGCCCTTATGATCTTGTCGTCGGATAGAGGCGCCTGGCGCATGCAAGGCGCGGAATCTGAACATTTGGATGAAGACCGAAACCCTGCGGTCACATTTAAGCATTTCGTCGGCAAGACCGCTAAGCGCGGGCTCGCATCACATTACTTGAGTAAATCCTCCAGGCGACCATGAAGGCGCCCGGGCAAATTCTCCTGAATTTCGATCAGGGCGCGCTGGATCGCACTCTGAAACCCCTCAACGCCTGCCGCGCCGTGGCTTTTGACGACGATGCCCTGCAACCCCAGAAAGCTGGCACCGTTGTGACGCGCCGGGGCCAGATCGGCCTGCACGCGTTTAAGCAGCGGCATGGCCACAGCGCCCGCCAGGCGCGACAACAGGCCGCGCCTGAAGGTCTGCTCGATACGCTGCGCAACCATGGTGGCCAACCCTTCGCTGGACTTGAGCAGGATATTGCCAACGAAGCCGTCGCAGACCACCACGTCCGCGGCCCCTCTGTACAAGCCGTCACCTTCGATGAAGCCGACGTAATTGAGGCCGCGAGCCCCTTGCAACAGGTTCGCCGCCAGCCTGACTTGCTGGTTACCCTTTATGTCTTCGGTACCTACGTTCAGCAGTGCCACTCGGGGGCGCTGCACGCCCAGCGCCTGCGCCGCCACCGACCCCATGACCGCAAACTGGTAAAGCTGCTCGGCCGTGCAGTCGACATTGGCGCCAAGGTCAAGCAACTGGCAGTAGCCGGTGCGTGTCGGGATGGCAGCCACCATGGCTGGACGATCAATGCCTGGCAGGGTCTTGAGCACGGCGCGAGACAGCGCCATCAGGGCCCCGGTATTACCGGCGCTGACACAGGCCTGGGCCTTGCCGTCACGCACCAATTCCAAGGCAACACGCATGGATGAATCGGGTTTGCCGCGCAATGCCTGTGAAGGCCGCTCGTCCATACCGATCACTTCTGCGGCACCGAGAATCTGCAGGCGCGCGCGATCGGCAGCTGAAAAGCCGCTGACAAGATCTTCCAGGAGGGAGGATTGACCGACGAGGGTCAGGTGAAGCGAGGGGGTAGCCGACAGGCAGGCGATACTAGCCTGGACAATGCTGCGGGGACCGAAGTCCCCGCCCATTGCGTCGATCGCGATGATCTGAGCGGACAAGGATTACTCGTCAGCGCCCTTATCGATCACTTTGCGACCACGGTATACGCCTTCTGGCGAAACGTGGTGGCGCAGGTGCACTTCGCCGGTGGACTTCTCTACCGACAGCGCGTTTTCCGACAGGGCATCGTGCGAACGACGCATGTCACGGGCAGAGCGGGATTTTTTGTTCTGCTGAACAGCCATAATTGATTAACTCCTAAACGTTTGGGTCACGCTTTAACTGCGCCAAAACACTGAACGGGTTGGACCGCGATACCTCGTCCTTGCTCGAGTCGGGCTCGTCTGCGCCCGCCGGCTGCTGGCATTCTTCCGGATGATGAGCAGGCACGATGGGCAAGGCGAGCAACAGCTCTTCCTCGATCAGCGCCTGCAGATCCAAAGGATCTTCGCCCAGTTCCAGCACGTCATAGCCTTTCGGCAACGACTGGGTATTCGCACCCTCCTTCACCACGGCGTAGGTACACTCGCTGTGGATCGGCAGGGTGACCAGCTCAAGACAACGCTGGCAAACCATCTTGACCTCGACATCCAGCTCGCTGTGGATAACCACAGTGTGCTGTTCGTCTCGTTCAAAATCGAACTTCGCCTGCACCATACCGACATCGTCGGAAAGCGGGTCGCAGAGTCTTTCCAAATCAGCGAGTGGTAGCGAACCGCCAAGGGTTACGCCACGATCAGCCAATTTGCGCGGGTCAACGTGAGGTGGAATCGGGTCATTCAACATAGGCGCAGCATTCTAGGGATGCCCCCCGTCCCTGTCAAAGGAATTTGGTGGCATCGTGCGTGATAGGATGGGTTCAACCGAATCAGGAGCTTACCATGCTTGCACTGTTACTGGCTTCCAGTTCCCTTTATCGTCGCGAGCTACTCGCGCGCTTGCAGCTTCCGTTTACCTGGGCAAGCCCTGACATAGACGAAACGCGCCAGCCAGCAGAGCCTGCAATCGACCTGGTCCGGCGCCTGGCCATGCAAAAAGCCCAAGCCCTTGCAGGCAGCCACCCTAACCACTTAATCATCGGCTCGGACCAGGTCGCAGTGCTAGGCGAGCACATTCTGGGCAAACCCCACA
The DNA here is from genome assembly GCF_007678615.1 of Pseudomonas sp. DE0157. Classification (NCBI taxonomy): domain Bacteria; kingdom Pseudomonadati; phylum Pseudomonadota; class Gammaproteobacteria; order Pseudomonadales; family Pseudomonadaceae; genus Pseudomonas; species Pseudomonas sp. DE0157. Next base: position 267,319 of record NZ_VEJN01000005.1, on the reverse strand, counting down.
CGGTCGAGCGAGCCTGCGAACAATTGCTCGCCTGCAGCGGCCAACAGGTGACGTTTCTTACCGCAGTGGCGCTGCTCAACAGCGCCACCGGGCAGTGCCAGGTGGACTGCGTGCCGTTTACCGTGAAGCTGCGGGTGCTGGACCGTGAACGCATCGAGCGCTACGTGGCAGCGGAAATGCCCCTCGACTGCGCCGGAAGCTTCAAGGCCGAAGGGCTTGGCGTGAGCCTGTTCGAAAGCACCGAGGGGCGCGATGCGACCAGCCTGGTGGGGCTCCCACTGATACGGCTCGTCGACATGCTGGCCTTGGAAGGGGTGCGCGTCCCGTAGCCAGACCAGGGGGCGTGCACCGCCCCCACAAAGGCGACTGGCCTTAGCGCAGTTGCGGGCCCTGGAAACTCATCCACATGGCCAGGCGCTCTGCCACGCTGGCACCCATGCGCTTGGAGAAACGGTCAAAGGGCGATTCCTGCACGGTGAAATCAACCAGATCCTTTTCGCCCACCACCTCACGCGCCACATAGCTGGCGCTGCCCAGGCCATCGATCAGACCAAGCGCCTTGGCCTGCTCGCCGGACCAGACCAGGCCGCTGAACAGCTCCGGGTGATCCTTGTCCTTGAGTCGCTCGCCCCGCCCTTGCTTGACCATGGCGATGAACTGGTTGTGGGTGGTGTCCAGCACACCCTGCCAGAATTGAGTTTCTTCAGGCTTCTGCGGCGAGAACGGATCGAGAAATGCCTTGTGCTCACCGGACGTATAGAGCCGGCGCTCCACGCCGAGCTTGTCCATGGCACCTACGAAACCGTAGCCCGCAGCCGTCACGCCGATCGACCCGACCAGACTGGCCTTGTCGGCATAGATCTCATCGGCCGCACTGGCGATGTAATAGGCTCCTGACGCACCCAGGTCGGTGATGACGGCGTACAGCTTGACGCTGGGGTGCTCGGCACGCAGGCGGCGAATCTCGTCATACACATAGCCCGCCTGAACAGGGCTGCCGCCCGGGCTGTTGATGCGCAGGACCACGGCTTTGGTCTTGCCATCCTTGAAGGCATCGCGCAGGCCTTTGACGATGTTGTCGGCACTGGCAGCCTCCTGGTCGGCGATGACCCCGCGCACTTCCACAAGGGCCGTATGACTGGCACCGCGCGAGGCAGCCTTGTCCATGTCGGTCCAGGGCAGGAACAGCGCCAGGATGCCAAAGAGGTAGATGAACGTCAGCAGCTTGAAAAAGATACCCCAGCGTCGCGACCGGCGCTGCTCCTGGATGCCCGCCAGCAAGGTCTTTTCCAGCAGCTTCCAACTTTTGCGCTCCTCGCGCTCCTCGGGCTCGGCCTCGGGGGCCTTCCATTCGCCTGCCATGCTCACCTACCTCGAAAATGAACCTGTGAAACCGGACAGCCACTGACGCAGCTGGCCAAAGTGATCGATGCAAACCTGTGGCCCGAACTCGGCCAGCGCCTGGAGTGACATCGCGCCATAACCCACGGCCACGCAGTGCATCCCCGCGTTGCTGGCCATCTGCAGATCGAACGCAGAATCTCCGACCATCAGCGCACGACCCGGTTCGACACCGCAGTGGTCAAGTATTTGTTCGAGCATCAAGGGGTGCGGCTTGCCGCGCGTCTCATCCGCCGCACGCGTGATATCGAAAAACCGCTCAAGGCCATTGGCCTTGAGCACTCTGTCGAGGCCGCGGCGCGCCTTGCCGGTAGCCACCGCCATTCGATAGCCCTCGGCGCGAAAGGCGGCCAGCGATTCGGCGACGCCGTCGAACAGCGGCGAAGGCTGCTGATCGAGTGCCGTGTAGACATCGGCATAATGCTGACGAAACCGCTCCACCTGCTCATGCGTCAGGTGCGGATAAAGGGTGTGGATCGCCTCAGCCAGCGACAGCCCGATGATCCCCTTGATGGCCTGTTCCTGAATGGGCGCTTGGCCGGCACGCTTGGCAGCGACCTGCATGGCCTCGACGATGCGCCCGACGGAGTCGGCCAGGGTACCGTCCCAGTCGAAGATCAGCAGCGTGTAGTCACGGCGCACTCAAACGCTCCACGGTCTTGGCCCATATTTCATCCACGGGCGCCTCCAGCTTGAGCTCCCCACCGTCCGGAAGCGGCACCGTCAGTGCGTAGGCGTGCAGGAAAAGCCGCTTGCCGCCCAGGTCGCGGATTTCGCGACTGAAATCCTCGTCGCCATACTTGCTGTCCCCCGCGATCATGTGCCCGGCATGCAGGGCATGCACACGAATCTGGTGAGTACGGCCCGTGATCGGGCGCGCCTCCACGAGGGTGGCGAAGTCGCCGAAGCGGCGCAGCACACGGAACAGGGTCAGCGCTTCCTTACCTTCGTCATTGACTTCGACCATACGCTCGCCTGAGCGCAGGTTGCTCTTGAGCAGCGGTGCATTAACTTGCTTCTTCGCGGTTGGCCAGTGACCGCGCACCAGGGCCATGTAGCGCTTGTCCACGCCATCCCCGCGCAGCGCCGCATGCAGGTGGCGCAGCATGCTGCGCTTCTTGGCAATCATCAGCAGGCCCGAGGTGTCCCGGTCCAGGCGATGCACCAGCTCCAGCTCCTTGGCATCGGGGCGCAACTGACGCAGCGCCTCGATCACGCCGAAGCTCAGCCCGCTACCGCCATGCACGGCGATCCCGGCAGGCTTGTTCATCACGATCAACGCCTTGTCTTCGTGAACGATGGCAGCTTCGAGCCGCTGTAGCAGCCCCTGGGCCACCGGGGCCGGCTCGTCGCGCTCAGGCAGTCGCACGGGCGGCACCCGCACGATGTCGCCCGCCTGGATCTTGTACTCGGGCTTGACCCGACCCTTGTTCACCCGCACCTCGCCCTTGCGCAGGATGCGATAGACCAAGGTCTTGGGCACACCCTTGAGGGCTGTGATGAGAAAGTTGTCGATACGCTGGCCGGCAAGTTCCGGCGCGACTTCAATCAGCTGAACGCCGGAAGTCGGAGAGGTATTGGTTGTCATGGCGCAATCATACAATTTTTATGGAATTGAAGCACTTAATCATTGCTGCTATAGTCGCGAACGCCGCCATAAGCGGCAGGCCAGTGGAATCAGGCTGTGCGCCAGTCACTGACCTTCGCAATTCTCCAGGACGCGAGGCCGTCCTACGGGGGTTCGCCAGTTTACCGAATTGCCTGGAATCGCCACCAGCGCCGTGTAGAGAAGACCGAAAATAAACGACAAGTGCGGTGTCCAACCTGCTTACACGCTTCTTTTCGCAGTACCTCTGCCCGCCCGTCGCTTCCACGCAACCCATGGCGAATGCCTCGGAAATACCTGCCTTGGACATGAATGGCGCCAGCGCAGAATCGCGCTGGCGAAAAATGCAACCCGTTGCGGATTCAGCGCGCGGCAGCACCCGAATTATCAGGGATACGTGCAGGGTGGAGATGCACAGCCCTCGGACCGTGTAGCACCGCGTCCGGCCACCAGCCCCTTCGTACGGCTGGCGAGCGGATAAGGTCCTGAACAGATGCCCCTGGGCGTCCACGGCTGAAGGTTGATTCCTCCTCCTGACTGAGTGCACCAGGCCCGCTTGGTTGATTCGGATAACAATTCGAAGCCTCCGGGGCCTTGTTGGCACCGCAGCAAAACAGGACGCGTCGTCGCGACAACGGCAGGCTGGGCAACCGGCTGGTGCCGAACGTTGCTCGACACGGGGGTGGTTAATCACCCTTTGCGCACCTTGGCACCGACCATGAGACGTCGTGTGTGCCGAACGCCGTTTCCGGCAGCCCGGAAACCGACGGTACAACATGAAAAGAATGCTGATTAACGCCACTCAACCCGAAGAGTTGCGCGTAGCCCTGGTGGACGGCCAACGCCTCTACGACCTGGATATCGAATCCGGTGCACGAGAGCAGAAAAAGGCCAACATCTACAAAGGCAAGATCACTCGCATCGAACCCAGCCTCGAAGCCGCCTTCGTCGACTTCGGCTCCGAACGTCACGGCTTCCTGCCGTTGAAAGAAATCTCCCGCGAATACTTCAAGAAGGCCCCTGAAGGCCGCGTCAACATCAAGGAAGTGCTCAGCGAAGGCCAGGAAGTCATCGTCCAGGTCGAGAAGGAAGAGCGCGGCAACAAAGGCGCGGCCCTCACCACCTTCATCAGCCTGGCCGGCCGCTACCTGGTGCTGATGCCCAACAACCCGCGCGCCGGTGGCATTTCCCGTCGCATCGAAGGTGAAGAGCGCAACGAGTTGCGCGAAGCGCTCAATGGCCTGACCGTACCAGGCGACATGGGCCTGATCGTTCGCACCGCGGGCCTTGGCCGCAGCAGCGAAGAGATGCAGTGGGACCTGGACTACCTGCTGCAGCTGTGGACCGCCATCAAGGAAGCTTCGCTGGACCGCGCCGCGCCGTTCCTGATCTACCAGGAAAGCAACGTCATCATCCGCGCCATCCGCGACTACCTGCGCCAGGACATCGGCGAAGTGCTGATCGACAGCATTGATGCCCAGGAAGAAGCCCTGACCTTCATTCGCCAGGTCATGCCGCAATACGCCAGCAAGGTCAAGCTATACGAAGACAGCGTCCCGCTGTTCAACCGCTTCCAGATCGAAAGCCAGATCGAGACCGCTTTCCAGCGCGTGGTCGAGCTGCCATCGGGCGGTTCGATCGTGATCGATCCGACCGAAGCGCTGGTGTCCATCGACATCAACTCGGCGCGCGCCACCAAGGGCAGCGACATCGAGGAAACCGCCCTGCAGACCAACCTGGAAGCGGCTGAGGAAATCGCCCGTCAGCTGCGTCTGCGCGACATCGGCGGCCTGATCGTCATCGACTTCATCGACATGACCCCTGCCAAGAACCAGCGCGCCGTGGAAGAGCGTGTGCGTGAATGCCTTGAGGCCGACCGCGCTCGCGTGCAGGTTGGCCGCATCTCGCGCTTCGGCCTGCTGGAAATGTCCCGTCAACGCCTGCGTCCGTCGCTGGGCGAAAGCAGCGGCATCGTCTGCCCGCGCTGCTCGGGCACCGGCATCATCCGTGACGTGGAATCGCTGTCGCTGGCTATCCTGCGCCTGATCGAAGAAGAGGCGCTGAAGGATCGCACTGCCGAAGTCCGCGCCCAGGTGCCGATCCCGGTGGCCGCCTTCCTGCTCAACGAGAAGCGCAACTCCATCACCAAGATCGAGCTGCGCACCCGTGCGCGCATCATCATCCTGCCAAACGATCACCTGGAAACCCCACACTTCGAAGTCCAGCGCCTGCGCGACGACAATCCCGAGGTGTTGAACAACCAGTCCAGCTACGAAATCGCTGCCAGCGAGACCGAAGAAGCGCCACAGCCAACCGCCACCCGCACCCTGGTTCGCCAGGAAGCCGCCGTGAAAACCGCACCGGCCCGTGCGAATGCACCCGTGCCAGCCAGCGAGGAGCCACAGCCTGCGCCAGCCGCCGCCCCTGCCCCAAGCGCCCCGGAGGCAAGCCTGTTCAAGGGCCTGGTGAAGTCGCTGGTGAGCCTGTTCGCTGGCAAGGAAGAACCTGCTGCCGCCCCTGTCGCCCCTGCTGCGGAAAAGCCGACTACCGAACGCAGCCCGCGTAACGAGGAACGCCGTAACGGACGGCAGCAGAGCCGTAACCGCAACGGTCGCCGCGATGAAGAGCGCAAGCCGCGTGAAGAACGTGCCGAACGTACCCCGCGCGAGGATCGCCAGCCACGCGAGGAGCGTGCTGCGCGTGAAGAACGTGCCCCACGAGAAGAACGTGCCCCGCGCGAAGAGCGTGCACCACGCCAGTCTCGCGAGGACCGTCGCGGCAACCGTGGCGAAGAGCGCGTGCGTGAACTGCGCGAGCCGCTGGACGCCACGCCGCCAGTAGAACGCGAGGAGCGTCAGCCCCGTGAAGAACGTGTAGCTCGCGAAGAACGTACCCCACGTGAAGAGCGTGCGCCTCGCGAAGAACGGGCTCCACGTGAAGACCGCGCACCTCGCGAAGAGCGTGCTCCGCGTGAAGACCGCGCACCTCGCGAGGAACGTGCTCCGCGTGAAGACCGCGCACCTCGCGAAGAACGTGCTCCGCGTGAAGAACGCGCGCCTCGCGAAGAACGTGCACCACGTGAAGACCGAGCGCCTCGCGAAGAGCGTGCCGCCCGGGAAGAACGCGCCCCGCGCCAACCTCGTGAAGAACGTCAGCCACGCGCGGCCGAGGAAGCTGCCGAACACGCTGCCGAAATGGCCGAAGAGCAACTGCCGAACGAAGAGCAGCTACAGGACGAGCAGGACGGCAACGATGGCGAGCGTCCGCGCCGCCGGTCGCGTGGCCAGCGTCGCCGCAGCAACCGTCGCGAGCGCCAGCGAAACGCCAACGGTGAGCTGATCGACGGCGAAGAAGAAGGCAGCGAAGAGCAGCCTCAACAGCGCCAGGCCACCGAGCTGGGCGCAGAGCTGGCCGCAGGTATTGCGGTGACCGCTGCGGTTGCAACCAGCAACATCAGCACCGACGCCGAAGCCCAGGCCAATCAGCAGGCCGAGCGCGCTACCGCCGAAGTCGCCGCTGTTGCCCCAACCGACAGCAGCGAAATCGCTCAACCGGCCAAGCAAGCTGAAACTGTAGTTCCAGCAGAAGCGGTCGCCGTGGCCCCAGTGGTCGAGCAACCGATCAGCGAGCCAGCGCCATTTGTCGAGGCCTCGGCCGTGCCAGTGGTCGAAGTCGCCCCGCAGCCGGTAATCGAACAGGCGCCCGTTGCTGAGCCAGCCGCGACCACCGAAACCTCAGTCGTTGAAGCCCCGGCAGACGTTCAGGCACCCGAAGCGCTGATCACCGAAGTGCCTGCAGAAGCCCCGGCCATCGAAGCCGGCGAAATCGAGCAGGCACCCTCTGTGATCGAGGTCGCCCCGGTTGCCGAACAGCCTGCCCCGGCGGTAGAGGCCCAGCCAGAGGTTTTGGCCGCGCCTGAAACGGTTGCGCCTGAGCCTGAGCCAGCCCCAGCTGCCGCGGCAGAGCCTGCCACCGTCATGCTGTCCAACGGCCGCGCACCAAACGATCCACGTGAAGTGCGTCGCCGCAAGCGTGAAGCCGAAGCTGCCGCCAAAGCCGCTCAGGCTGGCGCTGCTACCGACGAGCCAACACCAGAGACCGCCGACGAGCCAAAAACCTACCAGGGTTGATAGCCAAGGCTGAATGAAAAAGCCCCGCCAGTGCGAACTGGCGGGGCTTTTTCTTGGTCGGGCGTTTACCGTGGTCGGCGGACACGGCGCCTAGGAAGTTGCCGTAGGCAGTATCAATAAAGATTGGGCTCCATCTCCAGCTCAACCCCGAACCGCTCAAGGATGTCGACCTGGATCCGCCGCGCCAGGGCATGCATTTGCGCCCCGCTCGCCTGGCCATAGTTGACCAGCACCAGCGATTGCAGGCGATGCACCCCGGCATCGCCTTCTCGATAGCCCTTCCAGCCCGCCTGTTCGATCAGCCAGCCTGCTGCCAGCTTCACCTGGCCATCGGCCTGCGGGTAAGCAATGACACCTGGATGTTGCGTACGGATACGCTCAACCACCTGCGCCGCAACCACAGGGTTCTTGAAAAAGCTCCCGGCATTACCCAGCTCGGCCGGATCAGGCAATTTTTCACGACGAATGCTGCAGATGGCATCGCTGATGGCCTGCGCAGTGAGCGCGGTAGTGCCCTGCTCGGCCAGGCGCTGACGCACCGGGCCGTAGTCCAAGCGCGCCTGCAAGGTGCGACTCAAGGCGAAGCGCACACGCAGGATCAGCCAGCGACCAGGGTTACGCTTGAACACGCTGTCACGGTAGCCGAACGCGCAGTCGGCCAAGGCGAAGTCACAGACGTCACCCGTCTTGCGGTCCAACGCGGTCAGGCCGGCGAAGACATCCTTGATCTCTACGCCATAAGCGCCCACGTTCTGCATGGGGGCAGCACCCACTGTGCCGGGAATCAGGCTGAGGTTCTCCAGCCCGCAAAAGCCCTGCGCGAGCGTCCACTGCACGAACGGGTGCCAGGCCTCACCCGCCTCGGCCTCGACCAAAACGCGCTCACCATCGTCACTGACCACGTGGCGGCCCTGGCTTGAGACGTGCAGCACCAGGGCATCGACATCGCGGGTTAGCAGCAGGTTGCTTCCCCCGCCGATCACCAGCACGGGTATACCCTGCTGCTGCGCAGCGTCCAGCGCCTGACGCACCTGCAGGTCGTCTTTGGCTTGGCTGAAGTAGCGCGCTTTCACGTCGATGCCAAACGTGTTGTACGGCTTGAGCGAGACCTGCTCTTGCCATTGCCCCGTCATAACCGCCCCTTGATTTCCACGACCAGCGCTTGGCAGGCGGCTTCGATCAGGTCGAGCACCTGCTCGAAACCATCGGCACCGCCATAGTACGGGTCTGGAACTTCATCGAGCGCAGAACCGTAGCGGCGCAAAAACAGGTCGAGCTCGCCTATCGCCGCATGCGGGCGCAGAGCACGCAAATCGCGCAGGTTGCTCTGATCCATTGCCAGTACCAGGTCGAACTCGGCAAAGTGCCCCACCTTGACCTGCTGGGCGCGCTGCTCCGACAGGTCGTAGCCACGTGCCAGTGCGGCCTTGAGGGTGCGCCCGTCGGGCGCCTTGCCAACGTGCCAGTCGCCCGTGCCGGCCGAGGCCACCTGCACCTGATCGGCAAGCCCGGCGGCCTGCAGTTGATGACGCAGCACGCCTTCGGCAGTCGGCGAGCGGCAGATGTTGCCCAGGCACACGAACAGAACGCGCATCAGGCCTCCAGCAAGCGCCGTACGCGCTCCAGGTCTTCAGGGGTGTCCACGCCCACGGCGGGTGCCTCGATGGCATCCTCCACATGGATCCGCACGCCGTGCCACAACGCACGCAGCTGCTCCAGCGCTTCGGTCTGCTCCAGCCAGCATGGGCCCCAACCGACGAAATCATGGAGGAAACCAACCCGGTAGGCGTACATGCCAATATGGCGGCGGTAAGGCACACCGGGCGGCAGCTCCTGACCTTTGGCAAACGCATCGCGCGCCCACGGCAGCGGCGCACGGCTAAAGCTCAGGGCCAGGCCGTTCTTGTCGCTCACTACCTTGACTGCGTTGGGGTTGAACACCGCTTGCGGCTCATGGATGGGCTCGGCCAAAGTCGCGATACCGGCGTGCGGATTAGCCGCCAGGTTGGCGGCCACTTGGTCGATGATCACCGGCGGGATCAGCGGCTCGTCACCTTGCACATTGACCACGATGGCCTCGCTGGGCAGGCCAAGCTGCACGGCCACTTCGGCCAGACGGTCGGTGCCGGACTCATGGTCCACGCGGGTCATCAGCACCTCAGCGCCAAATGCCTGGCAAGCCTCAAAGATACTGGCATCGTCGGTTGCAATGACAACGCGACTGGCGGCACTCCCGCGCGCCTGTTCCCATACGTGTTGCACCATTGGTTTACCGGCGATGGGCAGCAGGGGCTTGCCTGGCAGGCGTGTGGAGCGCAGACGGGCTGGAATGACGACGGTGAAGTCCAGGTTCATTTGTCCAGGCGCTCATCATCGGTCAGGGTACGTGCCTCGCTTTCCAGCATCACCGGGATACCGTCGCGAATGGGATAGGCAAGGCCGGCGCCCTTGCTGATCAGCTCGGTCTTGTCGGCGCTGAGCTTGAGCGGGCCCTTGGTGATCGGGCAGGCCAGGATATCGAGCAGTTTGGTGTCCATTGAAGGCTTCCTCTAGGCCAGAAGGCCGAAATTGAAAACGGGATCAGGGCTTGGGTAGCAAACGTTGCAACTGCAGGTCGAACCAAGTGCCAAATGCCGGCGTGGGTTGTGCTTCTACAGCCAGGTACCACCAGTTCTCGGCGGCAAAAGAGCGGCACTTCACCGCATCCTTCTCGGTCATGATGAGCGGCAGTGACGGTGTGAAGGCAAGGTTTCGGGCATTGAATTGCGCGTGGTCTGCAAAGGGATGCGGCAGCGGCTGCCAGCCTAGGCCCTGCAAGGTATTGAAAAAACGCTGAGGGTTACCAATGCCGGCCACCGCATGCAGGCGCTGGCCTGCGGGAAAATGGTCGAGTGCACGGCGCTCGCCCGTGCGCAGGTTGACCAACGCGCTGGGTTGCAGGCGAAAACCAAAGCCCTCGGCACTGTCTAGTGCTGCACCATTGAACAATACTGCGTCGGCCGCATTCAGACGCTCGACAGGCTCGCGCAAGGGGCCGGCCGGTAGGCATCGGCGATTGCCCAGGCCGCGGGCTGCGTCGATCAATACCAATTCCAGGTCTCGCGCCAGGCGGTAGTGCTGCATGCCGTCGTCACACAGGATCAGGTCCAGGGGTTCGGCCAGCAGAGCCTTTACCGCACGTGCGCGGTCCGGATCGATCATCAGCGGCACACCGGTACGTTGCACGATCAACAGCGGCTCGTCGCCTGCCTGTTCGGCCGCCTGATCGGCCGTCACCCGCCAAGGGAACTGCGGCGGCTTGGCGCCATAGCCACGGCTGACCACTCCCACCCTCAACCCCCGCTGGCGGCAGTGCTCGATCAGCCAGAGAATCATAGGAGTCTTGCCGGTACCGCCGACAGTGATGTTTCCCACCACGATGACGGGCACCGGAGCGTGATAGCTAGCGCGCTCGTCGTTGAGAAAACGCCTGCGCTTGCGTTTGACCACCCAGCGGTACAGCGCTTCCAGCGGACGCAGCAATGCCAGTGCCGGATGGCCGGTGTACCAGGCAGCAAGCAGGCGATCGGCTAGTGTCATCAAGGTGTGCTCTGGGCCGCCTCGACGGTGGTCATGCGCAATTGGCTGAAGCCGAGCTTGCCGGCAGCATCCATTGCGGTGACCACAGCCTGGTGCGGGGTCTTGCCATCGGCACTGATGGCCAGGGGCAGCTTGTTGTCGCCACCTGATTCACGCTCGATGGCCTCGCTGAGGGTGGCCAGATCGCTCTTGGGCAGCAGATGGTTGTTGACCGAGTACACCCCATCGGCACTGATGGTGATTTCTACCAGCTTGCCCTCATCGCCCGGTGCCCGCTCGGCGCTGGCCGCTTCGGGCAACTCGACGCGTAGCTGGGTTTCGCGGGTGAACGTGGTGGTGACCACGAAGAACAGCAACAGCACGAACACCACGTCGATCAACGACGCCAGGTTGATGTCGATATTCTCGCGCTGGCGATTGCGCCGAAACTTCACGCCTTGCCTCCAGCCACTTCCACCTCACGGTCACCCTGAATCACTTCCACCAGCTTGATTGCCTCCTGCTCCATACCGACCACCAGCTCGTCGATACGGCGCAGCAGAAAGCGGTGGAAGAACACCGCCGGGATACCCACCATCAGCCCGGCCGCCGTGGTTACCAGCGCCTTAGAAATGCCACCCGCCAGCACCGCGGCGTTGGCGGTCATCTGCGACCCCATGAACGCGCTGAAGATGTCGATCATGCCCAGCACGGTGCCCAGCAGGCCCAGCAGCGGCGCCATGGCGGCGATGGTGCCCAGCGTGCCGATGTAGCGCTCGAGCTCGTGGATAACGCGTGAGGCGGCTTCCTCGATGCACTCTTTCATGATTTCGCGACCATGACGCGAGTTGGCCAGCCCCGCCGCGAGGATTTCGCCCAAGGGCGAGTCGGCACGCAGAGCCTTGAGCTTGTCACTGGTCAGTTGCTTGTCCTTGATCCACATCCACACCTGGCCCAGCAGGTGGGGCGGGCTGACGCGACTGGCGCGCAGGGTCCACAGGCGCTCGACAACGATAGCCATGGCGGCGATGGAACTCAGAATGATCGGCAGCATCATCCAACCGCCGGACTTGACCAATTCCCACACAGTAGAAGCCCTCTGGAAAAGGTCGCCACTTTACCATAGGCGCGGCAGGCGCTCATCAGCATTAACCATCCCTGACGTCACGCCAGAAGCGGCGCTGGCTGCGCATACCCTCGACCCCGGCTTGCGCACCGAGCACCAGACGTAACGCCCCCTCCACTGCCGTGTCGTGCAGGGTCATGCCATGCCTGCGATAGCGTTCGACCACCTGTGCATGGGGATGCCCGAAGCTGTTGTTGCGCCCGCGGGAAATCAGTACCCCACGCGGGGCCGCAGCGCGGATGAAAGCTTCGGTCGACGAACTGCGGCTACCGTGGTGCGGCGACTGCAGCCAGTCGATGCGTGGTGAATCCATGGCAGCCAGCCACGCACGTTCGGCTCCCGCCTCCATGTCACCGGCCAGCAGCAACCGCTCCCCCGACGCCTCGACCAGCAACACGCAGGAGCGGTCATTGCTGGTGCGCGCATCTGCCCAGCGCCACAGGGAAAAGCGAACCCCGTCCCACTCCCAGGACTCGCCACTGACGCAAGGCTGTAACTGAACCTCTTCCAGCGGCTCACCGCCAATCGCCCGTCTGACCGGCAGCCCGCGCTGGATCGCACCTGCACCGCCGGCGTGATCGGCATGGGCGTGACTGACCAGCAGCACATCCAGGCTGTCGACCCCCAACTTGCGCAAGGTGGGCAACACGACCCGCTCACCCAGATCGCTTTCGCCCCTGGCCGGCCCGGCGTCATACAGCAGACTGTGCTGCCGGGTGCGCAGCAACACCGCCAAGCCTTGGCCCACGTCCAGCTGCCAGACCTCGACCTGGCCGTGCGAGACCGGCTCCCGAGGCACCCAGAGCGCCAAAAGCATCACCGCGCCCAACCCACGCAGCGGCACACCCCGTGGCAGCAACAGCAGCAGTGCGCCCAGGCATACCAGCAGCCAGGCCCACAACGGCGGTGCCGGAGGCACCCATGCCGGGCGCTGCTGGGCGACCAGTGCTAGCGCGCGAAACAAGACATCCAGCAGGCCGCCTGCCAGCCACAGCAATGCCTCACCTGCGTCGCCCAGCGGCAGCAACAAAGTGCCCAACAGTGCCAGCGGCAATACCGCCAGGCTCACCCACGGCACCGCCACCAGGTTGGCCAACGGGGCACTCAGGCTCACCGGCAAGCCCACGGCCAGCAGCACCGGGAGCAGCCCGACGGCGATGACCCACTGCGCTCGCGTCCATGCCTGCCAGGGTCGCCAGGCCCCTAGCCGGGCACTGAAGCTGTAGATGAGCGTGGCCACGGCGCCGAATGACAGCCAGAAGCCCGGTAGCAGCGCCGCCAACGGCTCGAACAGCAAAACGGCAACCAAGGCAAGTAACAAGGGGTGGAACGCGCCAAGGTGACGAAAGCGCAGGCGCCACAGCAGCACCACGGCCAGCATCAGACAGGCGCGCTGTACTGGCACCCCTGCCCCGGCCAGCCACCCGTAGGCCAGCGCCGCACTCATGGCCAACACACAAGCCCAAGGCAGCCACGGCAGCCGGGGCGGCCACAGCCCCCAGCGGGCCAACCACGCGACCACGGCATAGAGCAGACCCGCCACCAGGCCAATGTGCTGGCCTGAAATCACCAGCAGGTGCACGGTGCCGGTGGCCTGAAGCGCCTGCCAGTCTTCGCGCGCCAGGCCGGTTCCATCACCAAGCACCAACGCCACCAACGCGGCTTGCCGACCATGGGCTTCGACCGCCAGCAGACGCTCGCGCAGGCCATCGCGCCACCCGACTGCTGCGGGCGTCAGTAACTGCCCGGCTTTCACCGCTCCGCTGGCGCCGATCCGACGTGCCAGCAGCTGCGCCTCCCGATCGGGCCCGTGGGGGTTTAGAAGGCCGGTCGGCCGCTGCAGGGTGACGGCCAGGCGCCACTGCTCGCCGGCACGCAGCGGTGGTCCGTCAAACCAGCTCAATTGCAGGCGTTGCGGCAAATCGGCACGCCGGGAATGCGCGCCTTCAAGCTCGAAACGCACGCCTTGCGCAGTGCGCGCCGGCAGTCCGGCCACCCGCCCTTCCAGCCACAAGGTGCGACCATCGAGCCCTGGCGCCAGACGATCGTCCACGGCCTGCTTGGCAGACCAACAGGCCCAGCAGAAGCCCAGCAGGAACAAACCCAATAACCAACCCCGGGTGAACAGACTGACGACGGCGCCCGCTGCAAGCATTAGCAGCCACCCGACCGATGGCAATTGAGGTACCAGGCAAAGACTGAGCAGACCAAGCGCGAGCGCCAACATCCCTGTGCGCATGAGGTAGAGCTCCAGAAGCTGAATCAACCTCTGAGGCATAGCCCACTTGCCGGCACTGCTTGCTCAACAATTGTCACAAACTCTGAACGAGGCTGAATGGGAATCAGGGCATACTGCCCCGGTCAACGCCCCGGGAGCCCCCATGCCGCGCCGACTATTCAAACGCTTCATGCCGGACCCGAGCAGTATTCGGGAACACAAGTCCTTACGCTTTTTCGGCAAGTTGCTGCATGACCCTAACCTGTGGCACCTGAACCGTCATTCGGTAGCGCGAGCCATGGGCGTCGGCCTGTTCGCCGCATTGATCCCGATGCCCGCACAGATGCTGCTTGCCGCTGCATTGGCCATCCCGCTGCGAGGCAATCTGCCGATCGCCGTCAGCCTGGTGTGGCTGACCAACCCGCTGACCATGCCGCCGGTGTTCTTCGTTACCTACATGGTCGGTGCCTGGCTAATGCAGGTACCACCACGCGCACTGCCCGACACGTTGACCTTCCAGTGGATCACTGACCAACTGTCGACGGTCTGGCAACCCTTCCTGCTCGGTTCAATCGTGTGCGCCGTACTGCTGGGTATGCTCGGCTATTTCAGTACCCTGATGTACTGGCGCTGGTGGGTAGGCCGGCAGTGGCGTCGTCGCCAATGCCGGTGCAAGGTTTCAGGCACGCATCCCCCGGCCGCTGACCAGCAGCCGCACGCACAACAGGTAGAGCACGGCAGTGGCCACCAACATGAACGTGATCGCCGTGCCGATGCTGATGTCCGACACCCCTAAAATGCCGTAGCGGAAGGAATTGACCATGTGCAGCACAGGGTTGGCCAGCGATACGGTCTGCCAGAACGGTGGCAGCAGGGTGATCGAGTAGAACACGCCGCCCAGGTAGGTCAGCGGAGTCAGTACGAACGTCGGGATGATCGAAATGTCGTCGAAATTGCGAGCGAACACCGCGTTGACGAACCCCAGCAAGGAGAAGATGGTCGCCGTCAACAGTACCACTGCCACAGTCACACCCAGGTGATGCACTTGCAGGTCGGTGAAGAACATCGACAGGATGGTGACGATCACCCCTACCGCCAAGCCACGCAGCACGCCGCCTAGGACATAACCTACCAGGATGGTGTGCGGCGATACCGGCGAGACCATCAGCTCTTCGATCGAGCGCTGGAACTTGCTACCGAAGAAGCTCGATACCACATTGCCATAGGAGTTGGTGATCACCGACATCATGATCAGCCCCGGCACGATGTACTGCATGTAGGTGAACCCGCCCATGTCGCCAATCTGCCGGCCAATCAGGTTGCCGAAAATGACGAAATACAGAACCATGGTGATTGCCGGTGGCAACAGGGTCTGCGGCCAGATGCGCAGGAAGCGCCGCACTTCGCGATAGACGATGGTGTTCAGGGCGACCCAGTTGGTACGCAGCTCCACGCTCATACGGCCACCTTCGAAAGGTTTTTTTCCACCAGGGCCACGAACAGCTCCTCGAGTCGGTTGGTCTTGTTGCGCAGGCTTTGCACGTCGATGTTCTGCAGGGCCAACTGGCCGAACAGGGCGGTGATGCCGATGTCTTTCTCTACCTGTACTTCCAGGGTGTGCGGGGTCAGCAGCCGGCACGGGTAACCCTGCAACACCGGCGCCGTGGCCAGGCCCTGCTTGATGTCGAGGACAAAGGTTTCGACATGCAGCTTGCCCAGCAGTTGGCGCATGCTGGTGTTCTCGACGATGGTGCCGTGGTCGATGATGCCGATATTACGGCACAGCTGCTCAGCCTCTTCCAGGTAATGGGTGGTGAGGATGATGGTGATGCCTTTCTGGTTCAGCTCGGTGAGGAAGCTCCACATCGAACGGCGCAGCTCGATGTCCACGCCGGCGGTCGGCTCGTCGAGAATCAGCAAACGCGGCTCGTGGATCAGCGCACGGGCAATCATCAGCCGGCGCTTCATGCCGCCGGACAGCGAACGCGATGGCACGTCGCGCTTATCCCACAGGCCCAGTTGGGTCAAGTACTGCTCGGCACGCGCCTTGGCGATCTTTGGCGGGATGCCATAGTAGCCAGCCTGGGTCACGACGATGTCGAAGCACTTCTCGAACTGGTTGAAATTGAACTCCTGTGGCACCACGCCCAAGCAACGCTTCAGCGCCGAGGGCTCGCGGTCGAGGTCGTGGCCGAACACATTGACCGTGCCGCTGGTTTTATTCACCAAGGTGGAGAGGATGCCGATGGTGGTGGATTTGCCGGCGCCGTTGGGGCCGAGCAAGGCGAAGAAGTCCCCTTCGGCGACATCAAGGTCGATGCCTTTGAGGGCCTGAAAGCCGTTGCCGTAGGTTTTGGTCAGCTGTCGAATGGACAGGGCAGAACTCATAGCGGGTCACTTACCGAAAAATAAGGTGCAGGACACGCCAGATAAGGTCACTGGCGCAGTGAGTGCGGCCAATGGTGCAAGGCGCGGCCGCACAAGTACAGTCATGTGTATTGATAGTGACTATCGAAACAGCCGTAGTGTTCGATCAGGTCAGCGCAGTCATTACTGCAGCCTGGTAGGCCGGGCGGGCCTTGAGGCGTTCGTACCAGGCTTCCAGGTGGTGCATGGCCGGGCGCTTGATGGGCATTTCGAACCAGGCATAGACGAAGCTACCCAGTGGGATGTCGCCCATGCCGATCTGGTCACCGGAAAGATAGGGCTGTGTGGCCAAGGTTTCGTCGGCAATGGCCAGCAACTGGGCGCACTGCTTGTGCGCAGCGTTGATCGCCACCCAGTCGCGCTGGTCTTCGGGGGTGCGCAGCAGGCCCCAGAACAGCGGGCGGAAGGGTGCGGCGAAGGATGAAGTGGCCCAGTCCATCCATTTGTCGGCCAAAGCGCGTTGGCGCGGGTCTTCCAGGTACCAACCTTGCTCGGTGCCATATTCGGCGCACAGGTAGCGGACGATGGTGTTGGACTCCCACAGGGTCAGGTCACCGTCTTCAAGCATGGGTACCAGGCCATTGGGATTGCGGGCGCGGTAGTGCGGCTCGTTGACCACGCCGAAGGCGCCGCCGGCGTCGATCGATTCGAAGTCCAGGCCCAGTTCCTGGGCGATCCACAGCGCTTTGCGCACATTGCTCGAGTTCTTGCGGCCCCAGATCTTCAGCATGGCAACGTCCTTATGAATGCGGATGTTGCACAGTCTACTCCAGAGGTTTGTTGCCTGTACCAGCCCTTTCGCAGGCAAGCCCACTCCTACAAGAATCGCGCCTTATCTGGGGACGGTGCCCCCTGTAGAAGCGGGTTTGCCCGCGAAAGGGCCAGTACAGGCAATCACCGGACTGAAACTCCCACCGCCACACCCTGTCACTGTTCTGACCCTGCCTTTCCCGGCGTTGCGTCTAAGCTGTCCGGAACGGCTCAAGCCCCCTGGTTCCAAGGAGGACCGATTATGTTGCTGTTGTGGTTGGTAGTGCTGGTGATAGGCGCGGCGTACCTCACGCACAGGCGCCTGGCACCCTTGCAGATTCTCGGCATCATGGCCGCCTATGTGCTGCTGATGGGCATTTTCAGCAGCGCTCCTGGCTGGCTGCTAGCACTGATCTGGCTCGTGCTGGCACTCAAAGGCGCCTTGTTGGCGCTGCCCGACTGGCGCCGCAAGGTGTTCACCGGCCCGGTTTTCAACTGGTTCCAGCGCACCCTGCCGCCCATGTCGCAAACCGAGCGTGAAGCCATCGACGCCGGTACCGTATGGTGGGACGGCGAACTGTTCAGCGGCCGCCCCGACTGGCGCACCTTGCTGGCCTACCCGGCACCCAAGCTGACCGACGAAGAGCAGGCCTTCATTGACGGCCCTACCGAACAACTGTGCGCCATGGTCAGCGACTGGCAGATCGGCCAGGACATGGACCTACCACCCGCGGCCTGGGCGCATATCAAACAGAATGGCTTCTTTGCCCTGATCATCCCCAAGCAGTACGGTGGCAAGGGTTTTTCCGCTTACGCACACTCCCAGGTGGCGATGAAGCTGGCCACCCGCAGCGGCGATCTGGCTTCCACGGTGATGGTTCCCAACTCGCTCGGCCCGGCCGAATTGCTGTTGCACTACGGCACCGATGAGCAACGCGACCACTACCTGCCACGCCTGGCCCGTGGCGACGACATTCCTTGCTTCGCACTCACCGGCCCTCTGGCCGGCTCAGACGCCGGCGCCATGCCCGACACCGGCGTGGTGTGCAAGGGCCAGTGGCATGGCGAGGAAGTCATCGGCCTGCGCCTGAACTGGGAAAAGCGCTATATCACCCTAGGCCCGGTTGCCACGCTGCTGGGCCTTGCATTCAAGGCCTACGACCCGGACCACCTGTTGGGCGAGGAGGAAGAACTGGGCATCAGCCTGGCGCTGATCCCTACCGACACCCCCGGCGTGGACATCGGCAAACGCCACCTGCCGCTGGGCGCCGCCTTCATGAATGGCCCCAATAGTGGCAAGGACGTGTTCGTGCCACTGAGCTTCCTTATCGGTGGCCAGGCCATGCTCGGCAAAGGCTGGATGATGTTGATGAACTGCCTGTCGGTAGGCCGTTCCATCTCCCTGCCCGCCGTGGGCACCGGCGCCGCCAAGTACACCAGCCTGGTCACCGGCCAGTACGCCAACATCCGCGAGCAATTCAACGTGCCGCTGGCCGCATTCGAAGGTATCCAGGAATCGCTGGCACGCATCGGCGGCAACGCCTGGCTGATGGACAGCGCGCGCCTGCTGACGGCCAAAGCGGTAGACCTGGGCGAGAAGCCCTCGGTGCTGTCGGCGATCCTCAAGTACCACCTGACCGAGCGCGGCCGCGAATGCATCCAGCACGCCATGGATGTGCACGGCGGTAAGGGCATCATCATGGGCCCGAACAACTACCTGGGGCGTAACTGGCAAGGGGCACCCATCTTCATCACGGTCGAGGGCGCCAACATCCTCTCACGCAACCTGATGATCTTCGGTCAGGGCGCCATTCGCTGCCACCCGTTCGTACTCAAGGAAATGGCTCTGGCCCACCGTGAGGACCGCGACCAGGCGCTAGGAGAGTTCGATGACCTGTTGATGAAGCACATCATGTTCGCCGCCGGCAATGCGGCTAGCACACTGGTGTTCAATCTGGGACTGGGCCGCCTGGAAAGCGTACCAGGCGATACCCTCAGCCAAGGCTACTTCCGCGCCCTGAACCGCCAGGCCTCAGCCTTTGCATTGCTGGCGGACCTGTCGATGATGCTGCTGGGCGGCACCCTCAAGCGCCGCGAGCGCCTGAGTGCCCGGCTAGGCGATGTGCTGAGTTATCTGTACTTGTCCAGTGCGGCGCTCAAGCGTTATCACGACTTGGGCTCGCCCGAGCAGATGCAGCCATTGCTACGCTGGGCCATGGAAGAAAGCATGGGGCAGGCGGAAAAGGCCCTGGATAGGTTACTCGACAACTTCCCCAACCGCTTTGTCGGCTGTGCACTAAGGGTCCTGGTGTTCCCCTTCGGCCGTCGTCATACCGGGCCGAGCGATGAACTGGATGCCGAGGTCGCGGCGCTGATTGGGCGTAGCAAGGGTGACCCAGCGCTGGAAGAGCTGCTCGCGGGCTGCTTCCGGCCACAGGCGGACGGTGACCCAGTGGCAGCACTGCAACGGGCTTGCGACTTGCTTGATGAGGCAGTGCCACTGCACAAGGCGCTGCACCTGGGGATCAAGGACGGCAAGGTACGGCCGGCACCTGGGCAGTCGGTGATTGGTGCGGCCATCGAAAGCGGTGTGCTGCAGCCTGACGAAGGGCAACGGCTGCACGCAGCGGAACAGGCACGCCGGGCAGTGATCGATGTGGATGCCTTCGACAAGGAGCAATTGCTGCCAGTACCTGGCAAGGTGCGTTGATTGATGGGGGCGCTCTGCCTCCCCATCCCCAACCGGCGTATACTCCGCCTTCGTTTCAATCACCCCGAGGACCGCCCCATGGCCAATTCCCACCTGGATTACAACCTGCAACTGCTTAACCACCTGCGTACTATCCTGGTGGCCTTGGGCGAAGCCGAGCAGGTACCCGAGGAAAGCCACGCCCTGTTCCTCGAACGCTTCGATGAACTACTGACCCTGCTGCCGCAAAACCCGCTGAAAAGTCAATACCTGGGGCAAGACCTGATCTGCCAGGTGATCCAGCGTTACCCGCAGATCGCTCATCTTGTACCCAGAGATCTATTGTGGTTCTTTGGCGGCGACTGCTTGCATTTCATGCCCGATGACGAACTGGACCTGTATCAACGTCTTGAAGAGCGCCGTTACGAAGCCGAGCAGAACGATGAACCGTTCGATTGGAACCAGGAAAAACAGGTGCTGAGCCTGCAGCCCGGCCCTCCCCACTGACTCCATCCGTTTGGGGCGATGCGCCTCGGGCAGCCCTGGTCACGCTTGCTGTAGCCGCAACGCGTCGTACACAGACAGCAATGGCAACGGAATGATTGTCACCGCGAAGCGCCACTCAACAACATTGCGCGTATCCAGAGCCATCACCACCGTGACACCGCTCGGCGCTGTCGACGCAGGCGTAAACACACCTTGCGCCGATACCACACCGTTGCCTGCAAGGATGTGCCACTCAACATCCTCGGCCGGCACTGCGGTTTCTTCCATGTCGAGGTTGAAATACCAGCAGTTGAGTTGCAACGCATTGCCTGCAAGGGTAAATCGGATGAAATGCGTCGGATACACGAATGTCGTGACGAAAGATACCGACTCTCTCATCCCATCTCCCGCCGCCGTCAGCACATCTGTACGTGCTGGCACCCGGGGAAAACTAGCCCTGGTAGCGGCTGGGATCAAGGTTTCTCCCGGTGCACTGAAGACGACACCGGGTGGCTTGAGGGCAGGTACGTAGAAGTGATCATTACCCTCTTTGACAAGGGTACCGCCTGCATCACCCGTCACACTCCAATTGACACCAGGCATTTGTAGACTGACGAAACCAAGCCGCTCCTTTGCATCCCCTGCATGGAAAACTTGTGAGTACGGTGAAATTTTGTACGTCGCGGCTGGGGTAGCCGACTCAGCGGGCTTCAACGACTTCTTGTAGACCCTCCTGTAGCCGAATAACGACCCCCCGGCATCCATTAGACCAACCAATTCAGTCGACCCCGGTGGGGTCACCAAATCGCTAATGAATGCGCTGTCCACAGGTGCTCTACCTGCCCCCACCTCTGGAAAATTTTCTTTTGGAAAATAGCCAAACAAGGCTGCATCTGCTGCGGGCGCGATGGGTTGCTGCACCCCGCTTACCAAACTTTCATAGGCAATGGGCCGCTCCAGAAAACCGAAATGCCGGACGCGCCGGTTTTCGTCTGGAATCATATAGATATAAAGATTTTGCAGCTTCGCACTTTCAGGGCGCGGCATGATCGCAATGTCAATTTTCTTTCTCTGGTCATAATATTCAATATACTCGGGAGGCGCCGCAGTCTCGACAGTTGAGTCATTCGTGTCGTAGGAGCCATAGTCGGCCCCACCCGTCCATTCGAAACTCAGCATACTTTGACCTTGCGCCTGGTACCGCAGGTAGCACTCTCGCATTGGTAACGTGACCGAGAATCTCACCCAGGGGCCGTTGATCTCCGTCAAGCGCAGGATCTGTTCCGCGCCCAAGTTGGAGAGTCTCTTCGTAAATATGAGGAATTCTTGGGATGAATGAAGAATCAACTTGTTACTGACGTCACCGTATGACAGAATTTCGATTTTGGAAAACTTCCTCAGCAACGCCTCTGCCCCCTCGCGCCCCATTAAAGCAGGCGGCCTAGTCTTAACAAACGACTCAATCAGAAAATCATTATTAGCGTCTGTTAGCCACAGTGTATTAATCCACAATACATTCGTGAACATTGTGCACACCGCCTCCGGCGCCATAGACGAAGAGCCGACCCCAGTCGCTTTATCATTTTTTATTTTTTTCACCTCAGAGCCCCCTGCCTGGTATGAGCGCCAATTACCCCACCCCACAAGAATCGAATCAACTGGCATTTTTACCAGTGCCAGACAAAGTTTAGTCTCACAGTGCGACTGTGCTGCCCGGCGTGCATGGCCTTAACGGTTTGGCAACTGGTATTTCTATCAGTTGACGCAACCGCACGGCCCTTTCACGCTCTATGAAACAGACCATGGAAACAGCATCACCTTCCATCGAACAACTGCCGTAGAACCGGGAGAGAAGATCAGCGCAAGCCAATTGGACTTCAGATTTTTCCTACATACGAACCACAAGCAAACTTGCACGCTGTGCACCGTCGCATTTAGCGATGCTTGTGCAGCCTTACCCAATATTCACCTGACACACGCTAACCTGGAGCTCCTAATGAAAAAAACTCTCCTGGCTTTAACACTTGGCCTGGCCAGCAACGCCGCATTAGCCAACACTGGCTCGATCAACTTCTACGGCCAGGTGCATGCCGGGACGTGCCCGATCGAAATCATCGACCCGTCGACAGGCCTGCCGGTAGCCCGCGTCAACATGGGCAACGTCAGTGTTTCGCAGTTCACCGCCGTTGGCGATGAAGCGGCATCTCGCGCCTTCGGCATGCGTATCACCCCAGGCGCTGGTTGCGTCGTTGCCCCTGGTAGCAATGCCACTGTCACCTTCACTGCCGCCTATGGCGGCGCCGGCACAGGTGGTACGTTGTATGCGTTGGAACCAGGCGGAGCCAACAACCTGGCCTTGATCATCAAGGACAATGCCGGTACCCCCGTGGATAACGGCCTGGCCTCCAAGGATTACCCACTGGATGACACGAACCCTACCACCATGATCTTCTCTGCGGCCTACAAATCCATAGGTACCGCCGTGACGGCCGGTACGGCCGGTACGGCTAACACCGATGTGCAATTTCTGGTCGATATTCCATGAGAACGCGCCTCAGGCGAGCTGATACCGCCTGAGGCTTCCTCATATTATTCAGAAGGTATCGTCAGATGAAGATTCACCCGCGCCGCCTCGCATTGGGTATTTACTTGGCAGCCGCCCTGCAGACTGCTCAGGCAGCGCTGACCGTCAACACCACGCGAGTCGTGTTCGACAGCGACAAACGCAGCACCTCGGTGGTGATAGCCAACCCCAGCCCTCGCCCCTACGCGGTGCAAAGCTGGGTCAACACCGCCAAGGACGATACCGACACACCCGTCCCGCTGGCGACCTCTCCCGGTTTGTTCCGTCTGGACCCGAGCAAGGAGCAGATGGTGCAGATCAACCACCTGCCCAACGCGCTGCCTAATGACAGGGAAACACTGTTCTACCTCAATATTCAGGAAATCCCCGAGGTCAGCCCTGATGATGTGAACGTCCTCAATATCGCACTGCGTACGCGCCTCAAGCTCTTCTATCGCCCCAGCCAATTGACTGACCGGCCCGCCGACCGCATCGGCGAGCTAAAATGGTCCGTACGTCAAGGCCCTGGACGTGTCCAGTTGGTGGTCGATAACCCGACACCCTTCCATTACACATTCGGCCGCCTGGAAGTCAGCGCTGCAGGTGCGACAGAGGCTATACAGGCCATGGCCATGGCGCCACCGTTTGGCCAGCAGGTCTATGACCTTGCCCGGATCAAATCGCTCAGTGGCTTGCAGTTGACCTTTACCACCATCAATGACTACGGGGTCGCTACTCCGGTGATGCAGAAGGCGCTGTCCAGCAGCCCCTGAGCACTCCCACCCGACACCTGCAAGCGAGCCCTATGGGCTCGTTTGCCATTGTGACTCAAGAAATCAAGGAGATTTCCATGAAGCCTCTAGTCATTGCCTTTGCGCTCGCCATGGCCAGTCAACAGGCGTTTGCGAACAGCGGCTCGATCAACTTCTTCGGCCAGGTGAGCAGCGGGACCTGTGCGATTGAAATCATCGACCCTTCGACAGGTCTACCTGCTTCCAGAATCTACATGGGCACAGTGCACACAGCCCAATTCAAGCAAGCAGATGACGAGGCCGCCAACCGCGCCTTCGGCTTGCGCCTTACACCGGGCGGTGGCTGTATACTGCTGCCAGGGGCCAATGCCCGCGTGACCTTTACCGGGAACTACGGCGGCGCTGGCGCCAGCGGTACACTGTATGCTCTGGAACCAGGTGGTGCTACGGGTTTGGCCTTGATCATCAAGGACAACACAGGCACACCAGTAGACAACGGAATAGCCTCCAAACAGTACCCCCTGTATGACACCAAACCCACCGACATGCTGTTTTCTGCTGCCTACAAAGCGATCGATAGGCAGGTAACCGCCGGCTTTGCCAACAGTGATGTGCAGTTCAGGGTGGACATACCGTAAGCGTTACTGGGGCCATTTTGCACCCCTGCGCGGCGGTTTGACGCGAAGGGGTGCAAAATGGCCCCAATTTGCTTGAGTATCCACTTAACCGAGGGGCACTAGCTCCTCGGCCCGATCTTCACTTCATCTGCCTTCATACCGCCTGGCCTGACAACCTGTCCAAAGGATCGTAACTGTAACCACTGCCGTCATAGCTGCTCAGGCGGCCCAGGGCGTCGTACGTCAGCGTCTTGCCCTTGTCATCGAGGCTCATATTGCCGTCCTTGTCGTATTGCAATGTGAAGTCTGCATAGTCGGAATGGGTATTCCGCACGCCACTCAATTGCGCAGGGTCTTCATTGTCGAATAGATAGGTAGCCTCGTTACTGCCCTTGCTGCCGTCCTCTTCCTCGAATTCGGTCAGCACCCAGGTGATGTTGTCGAGCGCATCAAATTCGAAATACTGCTGACGAATAGTCTTCCCAGCCGGGTCGGTCGGGCTATGGGAAACCAGCCCATCGCAACTGTATTCCTCCAGCCGACCACGCAGGTCGTACTTGAATGTTTCCTCACGCAAGACAGTGCCATTATCACTCAAGCGTTTTGACGTGATCTGGTCGAGCACGCTGTATTCCTGCGCCAGCTCCTGTACTGCCTGCACCGAAAGCCCGGCCTCTGCAACCAGCGCCTGCACACGTTCATTGGCGAACGTAAAGTCTTTGATCGGCGCTTCAGGCACGCTACTGAGGAACACAAACCGACGCAGGCATTCGCGCCCTTGGTGATCGTACTCCAGCTCGGTGGCTAGTCCTTGAGTGCCATCCAGGGTGAGTATGCATTGTGAATTGCTCAGCCCGTCATAGAAGAACCAACTGCTTGTGCTCCCCAGTGCAGTACGCTCCAACAGGCCGCTGGGGTAATAATCGTAGGTCTGCGTCTGGCCGAGAACATCCTTATAGAACAACTGGCGCCCCAACAGGCTGGTGCCGTACTCCATGGTCCAGGTTTCGTCGCCGATAACGCGGGTTTCCTGCTTGATTTCGCCGGTACTGAAATAGACGCGGCTCAATTCCTCTTCCTCCTCCTTGCAGTGGGTAAGCCGGGCGTTGAGCGGGTCGAATGTATAGTCGGCCTGCTTACCCGGAATGCGCCGTAGTTGAGGCTCCTCACCCAGTTGAGGAAGGTATTGATACTCGATGACATTGCCAGCGGCTGTCCGCACCTTGCTCGGTTTGATCTGGCCAGGCTCATAGTGCATGTGCCGCGCCCGTCCGCCGGTAACAGAGGTGATCATACGGTTCAGACCGTCGAAAACCTGCTCCCCCAGCACGACACCGTTGACACTGATACTGATCGGCAAGTCTTCACTACTGTGCACGGCATAGTCGCGATGCACCACCGACCTGTCCGCCAGTGTCTGGTCGACCAGGCGGCCGAAAGCGTCATAGCCGGAGCGGGTAACGGCTTTACGCGCATCGATCTCCCGTACATTGCGCCCCAAGCCGTCATAGAAGTACTCATGCGTGGCGTACACTTTATCCGCCAGGTCAAAGCGCTGCACTTTGGCAGGCTGCTCGAACAGGTTCAACCAGGTGATGGTCTTGCCCAGGCTCAGCTTGCCATCTGCAGACTCGCTCCACTCGGTTTGGGTGGGCAGATTGCCCTCGGGGTCGGTCCCGTCAGGGTTGGAGCCGATCGGGTCATGCTCCTGGAACCGCTTGACCCCGTCCGGCCCTGTCTCGCAACACTGTACGCCCCAATCGTCGTAGGCATACTGGGTCGCCAACGACATTTGCTGTTCGCCTATCCAGTCGTATTCGGTTGCCTCGGTCAATTGGCCAAGTTCATCGTAGGTAAACGAGCTGCGCGGGCGAAAGACTTGACGCAGGCGGACATCTTCTGCGTCGACGTCAGCATCGTGCCGCTCTTCGCGCACCACTCGCCCCAGGCCATCAATGTATGAGTTGATGGCAACTCCCTTGACGTCTATTCGGGTTTGCACGGCCTGACCACCCGGTGCGCTCACAAGCCCGTACGTGTAAGTGCGAGATGCCGTATACGCACCGTCATTGGGTGACACCGTCTCACGAACCACACGGCGTAACGCATCGTAGGCGTACTCGATTTCAACATCGTTGTCATCGCGATTGAGCAACGGCTCGCCAATGAGCATCGAATGCTTCAGCGTGATCACCTTGCGAACATGGCGCGGCTCGCCAGTTTCTTGGTCGATACTCCCATGATCAAAGCCGGTCACCTGCTGCTCGGTCACCAGCACAGGGTGCCCATTGAGGTCGTCCAAGCTGTACGTAAAACCGGTCGTGGTACTTTTACCCCCCATGACCAGGGTTTCCAGCGATGAACGCCCATGGCGCAGCAAGTCGGCAGGGTCATCGACCGGGCTCACGGTGGTCACTTTCAACGCTGCCTGCTCTACCTCGCCAACGACCTCACACAGGCTTTCCTGCGTAAGGACCAGCCAATCGGACGCCGATCGTTTGATCGAGGCACCCGGATAAGCTACCCGAGCGAGCGCCTTGTACTGGAAGCTTTTTCGCAGTACCGGCGCAGGCTCGTCGCCATCCGCTGCGGGATGTTCCGTCACGCTTTTTTGGTTGCGTACGAAGCCGTCCGGGTCGTCTTCGGCAGGGTAATACGCGATCACGGTGCGCTGCCCGGAGGGCAGGATCTGCTCGACCAAATTGCCATGCAGGTCATATACGGTCCTGGTGGCAGGCTCTTGGCGAAACCTGGAAGCATCCCCTAGCAGTGACCACGCCCGGGTTTGCTCCAGCGGTAACTGGAAGTTACGCGGCTGATTGTCGAACTCAGTCGTTACATTGCCGTGATACGTCGTGCTGTTGACAAGTTGGTTCTTGCCTTGCACCACGACCTCACCCACCTGCAAGTGAAAACGGTTGTACGTGCGATGAGTGGTGCGCAATACCTGGTCCTTGCCATCCGCACCTTTACCCCATTGAGACGCCGTGCTGCCATACAGGTAGGTGGAGCGGGCACGATAGAGGTTGTCCTCACCATCGTCACGCCAGCTGATACCGCTGCCGTTACCGACGAAGTTGTTCGGCGCCTCAATGCTATCTTGCAGGACGGTGTAGGTGTAGCTGGTTTTCATCGACGGCTGGCCGCCGCCAGGGTTGATCGTATGCGAGGTCACACGCGGTAACGCCGCACGGGTTCCACCGCCTGGCAGCAGATGGCCTGTATCACCGCCCTCACCGTAGCGGATATCTTCCACACTACCGTAGGGTGTCGAAACCTTGGCCAGGCAGGTCAGACCAAAAGACGTGGTGTATTCGAACCGCCAGTTGCCACCCACTTCGGCCGGCAAGTCGACCTGACGCAACTGCTCATTGACCAGGCTGAGCTTGTATTCGGCGACCGGCTTGCCGCCATTGGCCCCAGGGTGCAGCTTGAGTGTTACCGTGCTGCCATAGCTGATTTCCAGCAACGCCTGACCCGTGCCGTCGACAATGCGCTCCAGCCTTTGGTTGGCGGTGTAGCTCAACAGAATACGATGGCCCGAAGCGGCGCGAACCTCAGACGGCAGTGCAACAAGATTATCCCCGGTACCGTACTCGCTCAGCACTTCTTCCATATAGGACTTGTGCACCACACGGTATTGTTTCTTGCCCCCTTCACTGTCATCGAAAAAACGAAAGCTTTCGAGTTTTCTTTCCTTGATGCCCGGCTCTGCACCAGACCCGGTCACCTTGAAACTTTCTCCGGTGTGAAGCCGCAACATGCGCGTAGCCGGCACGTATTGAGTAAGGTCGACATACCACCCCCGGCCGAAGCCGACATTGTTGTCGCTGAATGGATTGAACACCAGGCGAATGGGCAGCTCTGGACCGACCTGATAATTACCAACAAGGGCTGGCAAGTTGATACTTACCGCATACTGGCCAGTACGTGGGTCGACATTATTTTGCACAAAGCTGGACGCATTCAGTGCATTGGAGTGAAGTACAGTTTCAATAGCCATCTTGTTTATCATCCGAAAAAGAATGGTGGGCTCACCTCGGCACACCCGTGCACCCAGGTGAGCCGTTGCTCAACGAATTGAAAGTTTCAGAACATCGCGGTGGGTGATGCCCTGCCTCTCTTCGTCAGCCGTGACAGCAAAAGAAAATGTCAGGGGATGTTCGTTACCTTCCACATCCAGCAGCGTGAACTCCAAGTTTTTTTCAAGCGCCTGGCGATAACCCGACTCCTCGCTTTTACTCGAGAGAACAAACCCCGTATCCCGCTGCAGGACGATCATCAGTTGCCCGGCACCGGGCTTGGTGCCTGGCACCTTCGTCGGCAGTGCATACGTTCGATGCTTGGCCATGCGGTAAAGAAGTCCGTCGAACAGCAAATCGTCCTTCACTCGGCCATCAACCGACTGGAAGGAGAACCCAGTGAAGCTGACGAAATCATCGTCCAGAACTGGCCCCGGCGACGTCCCGGGCTCCCAAGACCACCGTACAGCCGATTTTGGGTCGGTATCCTTGATGAATAGGCGAGCGAACTTGATTACTCGGCCCTCTCTGAGGACGTGCTCCAGCAACCAGTTGTCGGTACTGGTATCGACATAAGCGAATTCATCGCCCTCGGACGGTGACGCATCGCCCGCCACACGCGTGCGCTTGAAGGAATACAGTTCCTGCGTGAAGGACGGGGTGACCAGCCCGCGCAACTCGAGCTTACCTTTCTCGCCGGTGGCTGCAGACGTGACCGTCTTGCCCGTCAAGGTGTTCTGTATCGACGCAATCACCTTGATCACCCCCGCCTTACGGGAGTGCAGGTAGAATCGGCGGGTTCTGGCCGCCAACGGCGCGCTCCCCCCAGCGGGCGCTGTTGCTTGCCGGTCGATGTTGTTCGCCTCTCTGTTTACCGCCCAGTCCTCCTCTTCTTCATCCGCCTTGCCAACGGCCAAGGCTTCTTCATCCGGCGCCAGGAAAGGTAGCTCGTTGTTGCTGTCCACATTCAAGAACTTCAACGTTGCCAAATCGGCGTCGGAGATCTCGACCGGTTGATCGTTGTGATCGTTACTCGCAGCAACGGTCACCTCAACTTCTATCTGCTGCCAGCCATTGGCAAAGCACTGCGGCGCGCTGATGGCTTTAAGTTCAAAGGTGCTAAGGCTCTCCCATGACATAAGGCCAGCGGTTGCCTGCCGACTTTCGCTGAACTCGACGATGGCGTAGCCGGTGCGCTCAACGCCATCGAACGCAGTCACCACCGCAATGGGTGATCGGGGATTTTCCGGAGGCGTGTAAACGTTGCCAACAAACACGCCTTCGCCATTCACAGTCCACGTTATATCGCGGCCAAGGTCTAGCTCAGGCTCGTCAGGCATTACCGTGAAGGGTATGGATTGAACCGAAAGCCCCTGCACCACGTGGAACGGCACCACGTTCAGGCCCGCATGCCACCTGATCACCACCACCGAAGCTTCAGCACTGTCCCCGTTCTGCCGGTTGGTGCAACGGATTCGCTGTACCTTGAACAAATCGCGGTCGCTGCCAGGCGGGTCGGGCGTGAAAATGGCCCGGCCGCCCCCCTTGTCTTCAAGTTTCCCTATCGGGTTGGCAAGCGTCTGAACTCGCTGCTCCCCCTCCGACAGCAGTACTGCCTCCACTAGGCTCCATTGCAGGCTACCGGCATCGACACTAGAGGCGCGCAGCTCGATCGGATCTTCACCTTGCACCCAGGTGGCAACGCGCGGTACGACCTGCACCGCTCGGGCGGTTTCCATGACCAAGGCATGACTGCGCATTGCGTCACCGCCTTCAGCCGAAGTGGCAGTCACCAGCACCATCTGCTGGTCCTCGACGAAACTGCCTGCAGGACGCGGACTATAGATGGCACCATTGAATGTGCCGACCGCCGCTGGGCGTTTCAGGTTGGTGGCCGACCACTGCACCGGGCCAGGCGCGCCATCAACAGTGAAAGCAATGGTGCGCCCGGATACCACGCTCGCCAAAGCAGGCTCTACCGTTGCGGCGTTCTGCGTTTTTGTCCACTGTCCGGGCACCACAAGGTCGATGCCTGGTTGCGGTGTACCAGTAACGAACTCGTAACCGTTGGGCAGGCTGAAGGTACTGAGCACATCCTTCACCCCACCAGCCCCGAGCTCTGCGATATCCGGAACAAGGATCAGGGTACCCGGCAAATTGGTAGCACTCTCTGCGATCGGATATGGGATTTCGTTACCCGGGGTTGGCTGTCCCCCTGCGCGCAGGTCGATCCCCAGTTTCATGAAGACCAGCGCTGCCCCGTCCCCGTACCGGGGGCTACCTTCACTTTTTCCCCAAGGTGCGAGCATGGTGCGCACCATGAACTGCTCCGGGCTCAGCGGATGGTAGTCGTCCATGACGAAACGGCCCAGGGAATAGGTGAGCTGGTAAGCCCGCATATAGCTGATCGATTCCTGCAAGCGCCGGCCAATCATGACCCCGGCATACTCGGTTGGCCCCAAATTGGTGGAAAACTCGATCGCACGGGCAAGGTTTAACTCCAGCGAGGCGAACCGGCTCGTCTTTGGCCGGCTACACTCCAGGGCCAGCGGTGCTTCGACCCGATAGCCCATGCCTTCGGTGATGGTGAAGCTTTCCACGACGCGCTTAGGCCTGCCAGGAAGATGCAGAATTCGCATGTACTCCCCGGCAATGATGTTCATCCGCAGCGTCAAGTCCGAGCTGAACCCTGTTGCGTTCTGGAAGCCGACCTGAGGCGCGCCCAGCACCATCCCTTGCACCGAAACGCTGATGCGCTCGCCCTCGTCAAGGTAGGCCTCCAGATGGATAGGGTCCATCGCACCAAAGTTAGCAAGCGCATCGAGATACTGCTCACGTAGCACAAGGTCGAGGAGGCTGCGGTCCAAGGCAAGCATGCCACCCCAGCCTATGCGTGCCGATGTTTCCTGTTTTTCATGCGAAGTAGCCTTAGTATTCATCTCAAACCTCCTTGATGGTTGGGCTGAGAATCTCGGCGTAATTGCGCACCGGTACGAATGGCAGTGGCAAAATCACATAGTCGTGGGTATCGGGGGAGTCGTTGACGTAGAAGGCCGATATGATGACGTACTGGTCGTCAGAACCGGGTGCGGGCTTATAGGTTTGGGTGTTGCTGTCAATGGTCCCACTACCGCGCAGCACGTTCCACTCGATTGGCTCAGGTACCTTGACCTTTTCCATGTCTAGATTGAGCCTATAGAAAGGCAGCGCCACGGAGCCATCGGCATTGACTGCTGGCTCTATCCAGTAGTTGGGGCTCTTGGCCCCAACGACCAGCATGTCGATGGTCGCGGGCGTGCCACCTGCAGCCGGCTCAACGGTGACCTCGTCAAGGCGCAGCACTCTGTAATGGTTCGGCTGGTTTGATTCACGCTTAGGCAATGTGGTTGGCGCGGTGTACTTTTGACCCCCTGGGTTAAGCGGGTCGGTATCCTTATCGACTTTACCCAGTTCTGGCTGATTCCACTTCAGCTCGGCATTATCGGGAGTGCCCGCCGACAATGCATAATTTTTGCCCAGGCTTACCACCGCCACCCAAGGGTTCACCGAGACATGGCTAGGTACGATGCTGACCAGCGCGCGGCTGACCTGCTCCCCACTGGTGGCCTTCACAATCACTCGGCGCTGGCCTTCTGTAACCAAGGCGTCATCGGATGGCGCCGTATATCGCCCCACCGACGGTGTAGCGAACTTCCCAGTTTCTCCAGTTTCGCCAGGG
This sequence comes from Pseudomonas sp. DE0157, assembly GCF_007678615.1. Taxonomy (NCBI): domain Bacteria; kingdom Pseudomonadati; phylum Pseudomonadota; class Gammaproteobacteria; order Pseudomonadales; family Pseudomonadaceae; genus Pseudomonas; species Pseudomonas sp. DE0157. The sequence goes on along the minus strand of NZ_VEJN01000005.1, from coordinate 235,256 downwards.
AGATTTTCCACTGTCCAGGTGATACCGCTTGTAGACGAGGCGCTGAAATCAATAAACCCACCGCTTGCCACGATCGGTTCCAGAGGCGTGATGGACATCGCGGTGCGCTTGGGCGCCAAGTTACCGAGCAGGGTCAAGTCGTTCGGCACCGCCACATCGCGCGGATCAACGACATTATCGCCTCGGAATAGCAATTGGTTAAGACGCAACGCATCAATTTCGAACGTCATGTTCTTAAGGCTCTCAAGTTTTTCCTTGGCAGCCTTAATCAATGCAGCCTCCAGTGGCGCTTTTAGATTTTCGGATCTTGCTCTGGCATCTTTGCCAGCATCCCCAGAACGGAAGCCGTCTTGAATAGAAATCTCTACACTCGATTCAAAGTTGCTCACCGAAAACTTAAGCGTGGTTTTATTGGCCTCCCGCGAAACATCAAACTTACAATCTGCACGAATCTCTACCTTCGCAGAGACCTGCAGAGGAATGGTGTCGCCGGAGGAATTGCCGGTCTGAAGCCAATACACCAAAGTACCCACTGGCATAGCGGAGGACCAGTTTATCTTCAGCATCCTTTTATCGAAAACAACTTCGCTGCCCTCGTCAAACAGGTTGATGGTGGCGCCGACCATGTTCAACCTCCAGCGCCACGGCTGCAATGTCCCACCATGGTTGGTATCAGAGTAATCGATCTCGGCATAGGCTCCACCGCTCATGGCGTTGGCCACCAATTTGTAGCGGTTTTCATCCACTCGGTAGCGGTCGTCTTTCAACGCCACCAGGTCAAACTTTCCTTTCATCCAGTCAAACTGGTCAAAGCCCAGCTTCACGACGTGCTGCGCAACCAGCTTGTGCGACAACACTAAATTACTGGTATACGGGTCAGTCGAATCAGGCAGCATGTACAACAAATCTTTATCCTCTGGAGGATAAGCACCTGAATCATTTCCGCGCATGGCAACGAACACCACCACTGCACCGTCCCCCTGATTCGCACTACCCAACACTTTCGCACCGGGCTCTGCATGAGTCCCTAACATAAAGACGCCGGGATTGAGCAGCGAAGTATCGTCAACGGCCAGTTCGCTGAGCGGGAACTGCAGTATTTCTTTCTTTTCCTTCGCCCAGGTTTCAAACAGCTCTTTGAAATACAAGCCCAAGCGAACGCGCTCAGGCCCAGTGCCGCCACCACTGAACAGATGGTCATAACCTTTATTGATATCAAGTAAAACTTTACCGCTTTCATCAACGGCACCGGCTACGGCGTCTAACGTAATGTTCATATCCAGCACAGCGTGCGTAGCGGCGTTGTAGAGGATCAGGGCTTGCACGCTCCTGACCGGCTTGCCATCCAGAAATGTTTCGATCACTTCAAGATGCTTCCCCCCGACCAGACGCATTTGCAACTTAGCTTTCGGGTCCTTCAAGTTTGCATTTTCGAACGACAGCCTCGCCTTGTCGAGACGCAGCCCGAGCAAGACATGCTCGATACCATTGCCGGAGTCGACATTGCCATCGGGTAAAGGGGGAAAGAACAACTCCGGAATATGCGCCCGATCAATGTACTCCTGCGAGAGCAGCGCGTTTGTAGCGCTCCTGGAAAACACTAACAGCGCATCCCAACCCCATGTTTTAGGGCCCGCATCCATTGCTTTATAAAATGCTTCAAGTGATTGATTTTCTACCGCTTGAGCCACTCCAGCACTTTCAATTTTCATCGCTTTAGTCTCCATGCCCATGCATTGATTGGTGCGACGCCAACCCGACCGTCAGACGGATTTGGGCCGACGCCGGCTTCGTCTACTTTGACTTTTTAGGAATGATTAACAGCGGCAGAAGTTTATGCCAACTGTCGCCCTTGTCGAAGCTGACATTTCCGCTGATGGTGTATTGTTTGCCTTCGTCCAAGCCGTTATAAACCGCAACACTCAACCATTGCTGTATCCGCTTGTTAGCAAATTCGACAGGTGTCACCGGCACTCGATCCCGTAATATGACGCCGTCTTGAATGGCCAGTGTGAACAGTTGGTCTGGCGCAGCGAACGGCCAAAGTAACGCGCCGGACACTTCGAGCATTGCACCGTTCGCAACAAGCTTGGACCGCCAAAGTTCGCCGTTGGTCTGGGCTTGCAGGCACTTGATATTGTTATCGAACGTCAGCGGCTGAACACGCAAGTCCACAGCTTGGGACGCCGCCGAGCGCCCCCCCTCGTCATCGACGATGTGGTAGAACACTTTAAAACGCCTGCTGTTATCCGCGCCGGGCTGGTGCATGTTCGCAGCCACCACGCTGGGGTCAATCTTGAAGCGTCGGCCGCCTTCCTCCACCGGCGTGGTGGTAATCTGCTTGCCGTTATGCTCATAACCGTCCCAGTGAACCTCAAGGTGTTCGCCGGGGCGCAAAGGCACATCAGGCACCGTGACGTAAGCCCCTAAAATCGCGCTGTCCGCCAATAGCACTTGCTTGCCACTGCCATCTTCGCTAGCGCGCTCGATGCTTGGCGCAGCAAGGTTGCGTGCCGTTTCGAACTCGACATCCAGGCGTTGCGACGTCAGCGCATGGCCCGCACGCGCAATTTGGTAGAACACTTGGTGATCACCCGGCACAAGCAACGCCGCGTCAACTCGGAACACGGTTTCATCGCTTTCCAGGCTGCTGGCATCCATACGCGCGAACTGCACCTCAGGCTCGGTCTTGAGAGGTGTTTTCCAGTGCAGAAGCAAGTAGTCCCCCGCTTGCACATCGGGGTTTACCGGCACACGCACAGTTACCCCGTCGGGAAACTTGCCAGGGTCAAGCGGCGCCCCCGTAAAACCATCGAGCTTAGCCTCTGGCAACAGGTCAACGGGGCTCGAAGCCCTGGCTACTGCCATTTCCTGCACAGGGGAAACAACTTCTTCGCCGTTACCGACCAGCGTGACGGTGTACTGAAACGCTACCCTGCCCTCCTGCACGCGAATGAAATGCGACTTGGCCACCTGCCATTGCAAAGGTTCGCCCACATTGGCTTCGGTCACCTCAAACAACTCGCTCGCCGGAGGCGTTACCTCGTCGCCTGCCGCATTGAACTTGCGCACCACCAGTTCGATGCGGTCGCCGGCCTGCATGGCCCGGTAACTTGGCGCCAGCAAACGCACACCTTCTGTTTCAAGGTCTGCTGCGACAATCACACGGTCATGCGACTCTCGCGCCTGCGCAACCGCCAGGGCTTCGGTAACATCGCCACGGTCGCGCAAACCCAAGTAACAAAAGACGCGGTGTGAATCCGGGGTGCTCTCTGCCCGGTCATCAACCTTGTATGATAAAAATGCCCACCCACCATCAAAGGGTTCAACAAAACGATTAGAAATCTCGGCCACCATCGTTTTTGTAGTGTCGTAGTCCACAGGCACTTCACATTGCGCACCCAGGTCATCAAAAGGCGTGCCGTCTGCGGCGAGACCTCGCCAGACGGGGAAGATATACTGACCGAACTTTAAGTCCGCATCCTTGATCAGAAACTTCAACGGCTGGCCATTTAATTCATTGAGGTCAATTTCACCCAACGCATTTTGCGCGGGGATTTCAGGTGCGGGGTTACGCGGGGACTGTTGTCCCCTATTTTTCACTGGGCGTTGAGGCACCATGGATAGGCTCCAGGCGGGTTGAGATGCCCCTAGTTTTCAGACTACTGCCCATCGCTGGCTACTGGCAGAAATAACAGGTAGCACGCCCGCTCAAGGCACGCTTGCACCTGATAAATCTACCAGGTGACAACCCTTCAAAAACTTGCATGCCCCCTCGATGCCCACGCAGGCACCTTTAGCGCACCTGTTAATTCTAATAGGTGTCACACCCCAACAAGTTCAATAAGCTCCGAACACACCGCCTTATTCACCCAACGACGTAAATACGTTTCTTCTAACTGTTCAAGTCACCTGAACGAACAGGGAGCCTAAATATGAGACCATTAAACTGCTGGCGCCTAGCCATCCCATCGACCATGAAACAGTTGATGTTGGCCGCACCCGTGCTTGTGTATGGCACAGCCGCCTTGGGTGCTGGCACCGCAGATTCACCCCAGGCCGACCCAACGCCTATGCTCGCCCTGTACCAGACAGTGGATAACAACACCGAGCCTGCTTGCGGACTGGAACTGACGGCAATACCTGGCGGCTTACCCCAGAAACTGCTGCCCAAAAAAGAGTGCGCGGAAGTAGACGGTAGCGTCATAGCGCCGCATGCCATCCGCATTCGGAACGTACCGATCAAATCGACGCTTCTGCTCACTAATAACGAGCGTTGTGAAAAGGTCAACAGCGCCTGGGTTGAACTCGATACAAGCCGAGCCAACGCTTCGCTGGAAAAAATAGGCATCGACAAATTATGGACCTACGCTGGTAGCCCCGAGAAACCGGGCTACCTGACCAACAACGGCATCGATAGCAATGCGCCAAGCCGTGGCTTCAGGGTGACCGGCAAAGGTGACCCAATCAAGCAAGGAGAGCTCGCCTGTATCGTAGTCACCTTTGCCGAGAGGGGTAACTGAACATGGCCAGTTCTGCGGGTGCTCACAGCAACGCCACCAACTTCCAGAGCTTTGTACAAAACCAGGTCGACCAGCGCACGGGCCAATACAACTTGGCGATCGACTTGCAAATGCCGGCCGGCAATGACCTGACCGGCCCCAACCTGCCCTTGCGCCTGTCGTATAGCCCGTTCAACACACAAGACTCGGGTTTTGGCACCGGCTGGCAGTTAGCATTGACCCAATACGACCCCGCGACCCAGATGCTTACCTTGCACACGGGGGAAAGCTACAAGGTCACCGGCAGTGGTCCGCAACCGGCTATGCGTGAAAAGAAAATTCATAGCTTTCACTTTTACGACGACGGCGAAAATGGCTCGTACCGGGTGGAGCACAAGTCTGGCCTTGTGGAAATACTGACCCTGCACGATGTGCTCAACCCTATTGCGCTGCCCAGCAAAGTCAGGGCGCCCTCCGGCCACGGGATAACCCTCAGCTACGTCCCAGAAAACCGCCGGCTGGAAAAAATCGTTGATGACTATGGCGCACAGCTGCTGGCGTTGAAGTACACCGATGGCAGGGTAACCATTGATGCTCACCCTGGGGCCGGTGCTGAAGGCCTTCCGTTCATGCGCTACATGCTGGAACTTAAAAACCGAGTACTGGTTGAGGTCAAGCTGCCTCCTGAAGTGGGCGGCAACTGGCGCTTCGGCTACACCACCGCCCGTGGTCTAACCTGCCTTGCCAAAGTATCCGCACCCTCGGGCACCGTGGAGGAAATCCGCTACGGGGAGAATGACGACCCTGGCCATCTGCTGCCCGGGACAAACCCTCAAAGGGCTTGGCCACGGGTGACCAGCCATGAAGTCAAGCCCCGCGCCGATCAGCCACCGATGAGGACGACCTACACCTACGAGCACTTCGACGAGGAAAACAGCATCGAAGTGGCACACAGCTTTGTCGGCAGCAACAGCGGTATCAGCTGGCGTGACGACGGCGAAGACAACCTGTACCGCGCACAATCCTCCTACCGCTACAGCGTCACCGCCCATTACTGGAAAGCAGGCAAGGTCGCACGCAAGCAGACACAGACGTTCAACCGCTACCACCTGATGACCAAGCAAACGCTCGAACAGGATGGCCATATCGAAGAAACCGAAACTGTTTTCCATGAACGCCCCGGCATCGGCTTCGACGATCAGCCGCGCTACTTCCAATTGCCCAAGACCATCACCAAACGCTGGAAGCTGCGTGATGACGCCAGCAAGTTGCACCTGGAAACCGCGATCACCCACTTCGACGATTACGGCAACGTCACCGAGGAGCAAGCCCCCACCGGTGTACGCACCACCTACGAGTACTATGACAAGGAAGGCGAAAAAGACGGAGACACCTGGGCCTGTCCGCCTGACCCGCAGGGCTTTGTGCGCAATTTGAAATGCAAAACGGTTTACCCCGTGCCCAATATGCCCAACGACGCCCCCGTGCAACGTACGCGGCTAACCTACAAAGCCTTCCCGGCGCTAGCCAGCCTTGGCCAGGCGAGCCAGTGGCTTGCGCCTTGTGAAGAACAAGTGCTGCAAGTGTTCAATCCCAGCCAGCCCGATGAGCGCGAACAGCTGCTGCTGAAGGTGGAACGGGGCTACCTGAACCTGCCTGACAATGCCTTCCTGCACGGCCGCCCCGACTACCAGGTAACCACCCGCTATGGTGACGACAGTACCGACACGGTGCGCCGGGCCATTGAAAGCCGCAGTTCACGTATCGAATGGGGGTACCGCAAGGTCGTCGACGACGTCTATGGCCTGGAGTACTGGACCGATGAAACCGTGCTCGGCTTCGATCTGGTGCAAAAGACCACCAGCATGGCTGTATCTAGCCTACATGGTCAGAACGTTTACGAAGAAGATGACACCGGCAACAGCATTCGCCGCCGCTACGACGCCCTGGCCCGCGTGGTGGAGGAAACCCTAGCGCCGGGCCAGGGCATGGAGGAGTCCAAGCAGCGCTATGAGTACGGGCTAGTGAACCATCCCGAAGAAGGCGCTGCCGGGCTGGCCACGCAGTCGGTCACCAGCAGTACCGGCGTGATCACCGTGCTCACCTTCGATGGCTGCAGCCGCATGGTGACCGAAGAACGCGAAGCGGAAGTTGCACAAGACCCAGACACCGCAGCGGGCGATGAGAAACCACGCAAGCGTGAGCGGGTAGCACAGCGCAACTACGATGAATTGGGCCAGTTGAAAGACGAAACCTCCTTCGACTACTTCGACGACAAGACCCTGACGCTGCAAACCACCTTCGAATACGATGCATGGGGCAAGCTGTGCAAGACCACCTTGCCCCACGGCGTTACCCAGCACAGCGAATTCTCCCCGTTCGGCGAAGCTGGCGACATCGTCACCCAATGGGTCGAAACACCGGGCAACCCTGGTGTGCGTCAGCAGCAGCAGGTTACCGAAAGCAATGGCTTCGACAAACCGGCAGCTCACTACCGCTTGGACGACGCAGGCAATATCGTTGGCCGCCGGGATTTCAGCTACGACGGCCTTGGCCGCTGCACCCTTGAAGAACACACCTTCAAACGGAACGACAAGCCGGTCAGCCGGATCAGAAAATACACCTACGACAGCGAAGGCCGGGTGACCCGTAGCGAACGGCCCGACCAGTCGGCCGTACTCAGCCGCTTCGCGCTACACAGTGCCGCCCCGTTGGCCGAACAGCTGCTGGTCGAGCGGCGTAAAGACCTTGAACCCACCCTTGCCTGGCAACGGGATTACGATGGCCTGGAGCGCTTGAAGTCCCTGACGGCCGGCAAACAAAAGGAAACCTATAACTACAAGCGCAACACCTCGCTGGTAGAAACCCGCACAACAGCGCAGCGCACCTTTACCTACCACTACCGCCCTGCGCGCTCTGCCCAACCCAGCCAGATCGACGTCAACACTGCTAAGAGCGCTACGTTCGATTACGATCCCAGAACCTCGTCTATCAGCTCGGCCAGCGACGCCCAAGGCACGCATAGCTATACCTACACCGATCAAGGCTACCTGCTGAGAACCCAATGGGTGGGCGAGGGCGCCATCGGCCACCATTGCGACTACCGCAGTTCGTTTCAGGGAATGCAGTTAGGTTATCGGGAAAGTGACGGCGTTCAGGTGGACCACACCTACAACGACCTGGGCCAGCTTGAAAAGACCTGCCAGGGCGACCTGGTTGCCCAGTTCGAGTATGACGCTCTCGGACGGCTGTGGAAAACCACCACCCAAGACCTGAGCAACACCCAGGTATTGGTGTGCCTGCAGACTTACGATGAACTGGGTAGGGAAATAAATCGCGAGCAAACCCTCACACGGCACGATGGCACCACCCTCAGCCAAAGCATCGCCCTCACATGGCAGGAAGATGACCAGCTACGTAGCCGCACCCTTACCCGTGACGGCAAGCAACTCTTACTGGAAACCTTTGACTACGATACGCTCGACCGCTTGGAGCAGCACAACTGCCAAGGCACTGCCTTGCCACAAAACGGGGCTGGGCGGTTTATCAAGAATCAGTTTTTCGTCTACGACGAACTGAACAACCTGACCGAGTGCTATACCGATTTTGCCGATGGCACATCGGACGAGGCTTTCTACACCTACGACGGTTTCATCCTGAAACAGGCAGAGCACTCGCTGCAGCCAGATTACCCAGCCAGCCAGGCCTTCGAGCACGATGCCGAGGGCAACTTGCTGAACGATGAGCAGGGCAACAAGCTGGTATACGACGACCGCGGTCGCTTGCAGGAAGTACAACGTTCCAGCGATGGGCTACCCCTCTACCGCTACCGCTATGACGGCCACAACGACCTGATAGGTGTGCGCCATGAGCAAGCCGCGGAAGTGACGCGCCGTTACCAGGGCTACCGGTTAACCAGTACACGCGACGCCGACTTGCTCACCGAGTACCTGTATGCAGGCGAGCGCCCCCTGGGGCTACAACGCCCTGCCAGCACAGCAGACAACCGTTTGTTCATGACCGACGCGGCGAACAGCGTGATTGGTGAATGCAGCAAAGACGAACTGCACGCTAATACTTACAGCGCCTATGGCGACTCACCGGACAACGCCCCCTTGGTGGGCCTGCTTGGCTTCAACGGCGAAGTCCGCGAGCGCGCCCTGGGCTGGTCGCTGCTGGGGCGCGGCTACCGCGCCTATAACCCAGGGCTGATGCGCTTCCACAGCCCGGACTCGGCGTCACCAGAAAATGCCGGCATCAACCCGTATGTGTACTGCGGCGGCAACCCAGTCAACTGGTACGACCCAAGCGGCCATTACGGCATGCGTAACAGCACAGAGTACCCGTACGTGCCCCCCGTTGCACAACCCAAGCCCAAGGCCGACTGGCGATCCTGGCTTGGTGTAGCGCTGGGTGCTGTTTTCGCTGTGGTCAGTTTCATGCTGTTGCCGCCGGTGGGCTTAACCATGGCGTTCTCGCTCGGCGCAGCCAGCCTGGCAATTGACGTGGCTGGCACAGTTGTTTCTGTGGTAGGGCTGGTGACAATGAACGAAACGGTTAATGACTGGGCATTCGGGCTTGGGATTGCCAGTGCACTGAGTACGTTGGGGATCATAGGTTACAGCAGGTTGGCGGCGAAGGGAGCGGGCAAGGCCGCCAGTATTGGCACCCAAACTGACAGCGCCGCTTCGCTGAGCGGACCGCGGGTGATCGCCAGAGAAGGTGATGTTTTCTTCGGGCGTAGATTCGGCACTGCTCCTGGACGACTCTGGCGCAAAGTGACAACGCCATTCAACAATAATATTTCAACCCAAACAGTGGCAACAGGTATAGGCGTTGACGCAGGCACTCAGTTCAGCCCTACGATGCTCTCTGACGCGGCCACCTCCATGTCGCCTCCACAATCGATTCGCAGTACCGCGCCTACAGCGTCTAGTGCATCTACTGCGTCTACTGCGTCTACTGCGTCTAGCCGTTCAATTGGTGCCACCCAGTTAGAGACTCGGTTTACCCCCCCTCCGCCTAACAAGGTCAGTCCCGGCTCTATTTTGGGCTTTGAGCGAGATCCAGTGACTGGAAAATGGGTAGCTACCAACAGATCGAGCTACAGACCTCCACGGTAAAACCCTGGGCGGTCAGCGCGTAGGCTGACCGCTCTTTTTGATAGTAATCGGCAAGCCTTGCTGGATTTTCCTCCACAACTATCGGTTTTTTCCTACATGAAACATTAATCCAAGACCGTAACGTGCCGCCCCTGATGTTTCTAACGATGAAGCCATAACCTTCAATCCTCACATTGAAAAGGCCCTCGAGCTAATAAATCCACGGTGCCTGAGTATGCAAACAAACGCACAGTACAGGCATTTGCCGACTCGCCTTGCTGCAAGCTTGCTTCTACCCATGGCAGGTTGCGGCCTGCTGCTTTTTCTCACTGATACTGCTTTTTCAGAAGAACGTCCTCTGCAGTTCAATCCCAACTTCATGCGCCAAACCCCAGGCCAGTCCAGCGACGCCAGCGTGGCCGCCCTGCGCACGCTGGCCAATCAAGCGTCGCTGGCGCCAGGCCGCTACCAGGTTGAAGTCATGGTCAACCTGGCCCCGGCAGGCAAGCACGAAATCGACTTCCGTGCACGCAGCGACGGCAAGGGCCTGGAGCCGTGCCTGAGCGCCAACCTGCTGCGCGAGCTGGGCCTGCGCGAACAGGGCCTGGCCGAGCCCTTGCCCAGCGACGAGCGCTGCGTGGACCTACTCGCGCTGGTACCCGATACCACCTACGACCTGGACCCCGGCCTACTGCAGTTGGCACTGTCCATTCCACAGATCGCCCTGCGCCGAGATGTGGCCGGCAGCGTCGCACCAGAGCGCTGGGACAGCGGCATCAATGCCGCATTCGTCAGCTATCAGGCCTCCGCACAGCATTTCAGCGGCCGCGCCGGCACGTCCAACAGCAGCCAGGACCTGAACCTCAACGGTGGCATCAACCTGGGCGGCTGGCGCCTGCGCAGCAGTCAAAGCTGGCGCGACGACGGCGAAGGGCAGGACTGGGTGCACTTCAACACCTACGCCCAGCATGACCTACCCGGCCAATGGGGCACACTGACCCTGGGTGAAACCTTCAGCAGTGGCGACGTATTTCGCAGCCTGCCCATCAAAGGGGTACAACTGGCCACCGACATGGGTATGCTGCCCGACGTGATGCAAAGCTACGCACCCGTGATCCGTGGCGTGGCCCAGACCCGCGCCAAACTGGAGGTGCTGCAGAACGGCTACCCGATCTACACCACTTACGTTGCCCCTGGCCCATACGAAATCAATGATCTGGGCATTGGTGGCAGCAGCGGTGACCTTGAAATCGTCCTCACCGAGGCCGACGGCCAGGTGCGCCGCTTCATACAGCCTTACTCCACGCTCAGCAACCTGCTGCGTGAAGGGGTGTGGCGCTACAACCTCGTGGCCGGGCGTTATGATGGCGCCGACGGCATCGACAACCCGGCCTTGTGGCAAGCCACCCTGGCCCGCGGCGGCAAGTGGGGCACTACACTGTATGGCGGGCTGCTGGGCAGCGAGTACTACGATGCTGCCAACCTTGGCATCGCTCGCGACTTCGGCCCTCTTGGCGCAGTATCGCTGGATGTGACCCAGGCCCGTACCGACCTGGGCGAACAAGGCGGCCAGGTGCAAGGGCAGAGTTACTCCGTACGCTACGGTAAAGCCTTTCAGACCGGCACTAGCCTGCGCTTCGCCGGCTACCGCTACTCCACTGAGGGTTATCGCGAATTCGACGAAGCCGTGCAGCAGCGCAACGCCTCCAGCCGCTACCAGGGCAACCGTCGCAGCCGCGTGGAGGGCTCGATCTACCAAACGTTCAACAACCGCAACTCACTGAGCCTGACCCTGTCCCAGGACGATTACTGGCACATCAACCGCCAGCGTCGCCAATACCAGTTCCAGTTCAATACCCAATACCGTCGCGTCAGCATCAATCTGTATGCCTCGCAGTCGCTGAGCGATACCAGCGGCAGTGACCGCATCGTTGGCCTGGGGGTCACCATTCCGCTGGGCTGGGGCACCTCAACCACTGCAAGTTTCGATGTACAGGAAAGCAACGGCCACTTCAGCGAACGCGCCACCTTGAACGGCGGCTCGCAGGACAACCGCCTAAGCTACCTGGCATCGCTGGCCAACGACCAACAACAGAACAAGACGGCCTCGGTCTCGGTGGGCTACCAGACACAGAAAGTCAACCTGGGTGCCGGCTATACCGAAGCGGATGATTTCCGTAGCCTCTCGGTCAACGCCAGTGGTGCGGTGCTGGCACACGCGGGCGGCGTCGTGCTGGGGCAATACCTGGGGGAGACCACTGCCTTGGTGCACGTGCCGGACGTGCCCGGTGTTGGCGTCGATAACGTGCCTGGTGGCAGCACCGACAGCAATGGTTACATTCTGGCCCCGCACATGCGCCCCTATCGGGTCAACCAAGTAACCCTGCAAACCGATCAGCTCGGCCCTGATGTGGAAATCGAAAACGGTGCCACCCAGGTCGTACCCCGCCGAGGCGCTGTCGCCCTGGCAACCTTCAAAGCGCGCCAGGTTACCCGCCTGATCCTCACCCTACAGCATAACGACGGCCGCCCACTGCCCTTCGGCGCCCAGGTTAATGACCAGCAAGGCCAGCACCTGGCAGTAGTGGGCCAGGCCGGTCAGGCGCTGGTTGCAACCGGTGCCGAGGCCCAAACCCTGGAAGTGAGCTGGGGCGACCGTGCCGAGCAGCGCTGCCTGCTGAAGATCGACCCGTCAACCATGCCGCAAGAGCAAGGCTACCACTTGCAAACCTTGCGCTGCCCTATCCCATGATTCAGTCCGTGCGACGAAGCCGCATGCTTGCAACAGGAACCGACCATGCCCTCTTTATCACGTTATTTCATCGGCATCGCTGCGGCGGCGACGATAATGGCAATGTCGAACCAGGCCCATGCGCTGGGCTGCGAATGGCCAACGGTCACAGGCCCCATGCAGTTCACCCATACGCTGACTGGTGTAAAGTGGGTGGCACGCGAGGCACCCGTGGGTAGCAAGATCTACTCGACCACCACTACCGGCGTAGTGGGCCCCGGCTTTGGATTGGCATGCGACAACAACGGCACGCTAACCCTCACGGCCAATATGGGTACGCCATTACCTATCGCTCCCGGCACCTTCCCCCCTGTCGACGGTAAAGATGTGACGGGCAAAGTGCTGCAAACCAGCATTCCGGGCGTAGGCTTGTACCTGGAACTGGGCGGTTTCCTCAATGGTTCGGCCACCAACGCGTTCCTTGCCGACGACGGGGGCGTCGGCGCCATTCCTTATGTGGGTGTAAACCAGCAGAACATGCAGCCCTCCTCAATGCTGATGAGGAACCTCACCATCAAATACATGGCCCTGATCAAGACCGGCCCCATTCCAGCTGGCGTCAGCTCGTTCAATCAAGAGGTTGTCAGGGGTGTAGTCAGCGATGTCGGAGATGCCGTAAGGCTTACCCTGGTCGGGCAAGTCCAGCAGGCCCAGTGCACAGTAAAGGCCGACGCAGTCAGTGCAAACCCGGTACAACTTGGCACTCACGACATCGCCGACTTCACAGGCCCGGGCAGCACCACCGCCCCGGTGGACTTCTTTATCGCGCTCAGCGACTGCGAGGATGATCCGGCCGGCAGCGTCGCCCGCGCCTTCATGCGCCTGGACGGCGTAGACGGCTCCGTCTCGATAGACCGCAGCATTGGATTGTTCAGCCTGACCACAGACTCGACCGCCAGCGGCCTCGGCATCCAGGTACTGCGCAGCGACAACACCCCAGTGCAACTGGAAGAGTTCGTGGATATGGTGGCCCTTGCCCCTGGCACGGTGCGCCTTGATCTTCGCGCACGGTATTACCAGACTGAAGCGACGGTTACCCCTGGCGAGGCCAAAGGTGCACTGAGCTTCACCATCGAGTACCGCTAAAGGGCAGGCCATGGTGTGAATTGCCATGGCCGGGCCATTTTCCAGAAAAAAACGCACGTTGGGCAGGATGAACTTGACGCTCTCACACAGCAATTCGATAAACGTTTCGTAGATCGAACCCAATGCTGGACTTATCATCGTCGCCTTCTGGCGATCCACGCGCAGTTGCTCTATTGAGTGAACGACATAGTTCAATGACTGCACAAACTGTTCTCCGAGTTTGGTCAGGGTCGCTAGCCGCTGAGCCCGCCGTAACCGAACATTTAACTCGAAATTCTGCATTTCCCCACCGCATCGCTCGGAATTAGCGGCAGCAACCAGCACGACTGAACACCCCACGCGCCAGACTTATTTCGAACAGGAAAATGCTGTGGGCTGCGCGACAGAGCGATAACCAACTTTCTAAAAACATTTGCTTACACTTCGCGCCTCGACTGGAAGTCCTTCTTCATTGCATGGTTTTCTTTTGGAGACAACTGCCGAATAGCGCCTGTTTGATCAACGCCTACTAACCGGTAATTATCCCTACAAATCTACCCCTCATATAGAAACCATCCCGTTCTCTGAGGATTTGACGTGGGCGATGAATTAGACAAAAAGTCCGTGCTGCTTGTGGACTGCATGTTGCCAAAGGCCCATCAGTACTCGGACTTCCAGCTTCTGGAGTTGATTTACCAGGTACACGGCGATGATCTTGAGCAACGCTCCCCTTCCCCCCCAAACCCGAAGACGCTTGCGACTCGAAGTTTCTCCGAAACTGTCACTCCCCATCGCCGATGTACTCAGTGCTGAGCGCACTGCTTCGATCTTCAGGACATGACGATCCGTGAGTCCGAGAAACGCGCCGTGCAGATACCACAGGCTCAGCGAAATGGCTTGAGTTCGCGCAACTGTACGCTCAACGACAACTTCCTGGTGGGCGGCAGCACCGTGTCACGCAACAGCAAGTTCACCATCGTGATCGCGGGGCTGGACCAACAGCAGTTTCGCGAGTTCGTGCCCAGCGGTGACAACTACCACAGACTGGCCCGACTGGTGGCGTTTCTGCTTCGCGATGTTGGGGCCTATGACCTGGAGTTGCGCATGCGCGCTCCAGCCCTGGCGCCTTGACCAAGACGAAGCAAAGCAGCTGTTTGAACCAAGTCCTGACCTTTTCGGCCACGGTGTAGGCTCGACGCCGCTCGATTCTGGCCAATACATCAAACGAATCGTGCCGCTTGATGGAATAGATCGAAGACTTACCCAACGCCGGCAGCACGTCGTTGTCGAAAACACGCTCGATCTGCTCCAGTGTGCTCTGCCGGCCCTTCTTGAGCACACGACCGCGGAAGTGCCACGACTTGCTCCCCCCCCGCTCACGCCAAGTGAGAGGCCATCGCTATCGCCGAGGGTGTAGTCCTTGCCAGTGGCCTTGGCCTGGCGGACGGTTGCATCTGAGAGTGCCGTGCAAAAGCTCCTGAACATGAAATTCAGGGCTAGATGCACGTGACGCTCGACGCTCCGCTCCAGCAACAAACCGCCACGGTGGGAGTCCGGAGTTCATGGACTAATTTCTGGACTAAAAAAGTCCGAATGCCCATGAATCGGAGTGGCTTTGGCTAGAACGAAAAAAGACGCCGAAGCGTCTGATTTCAACGACTTACAGACCTCCATGGAACTCTGTAAATCTATAATTGGAGCGGGAAACGAGACTCGAACTCGCGACCCCGACCTTGGCAAGGTCGTGCTCTACCAACTGAGCTATTCCCGCAATTTGAAGCTTTACCGCTAATCGGCGTGAAGCGCCTTTACAGCCTTCACCACCACTGCACCGTGCGAACGCCACAGTATTCAAACTGGAGCGGGAAACGAGACTCGAACTCGCGACCCCGACCTTGGCAAGGTCGTGCTCTACCAACTGAGCTATTCCCGCAATGGCGTCCCCTAGGAGACTCGAACCCCTGTTACCGCCGTGAAAGGGCGGTGTCCTAGGCCACTAGACGAAGGGGACACACAACACTTTTCAGTGCACCAGCACCTGAACCTCACGATTCAGACTGGATTTTTATTTCCCGCCCCGCCGTTGGGCGTTGCCGGAGAACTTGGAGCGGGAAACGAGACTCGAACTCGCGACCCCGACCTTGGCAAGGTCGTGCTCTACCAACTGAGCTATTCCCGCAATATGGCGTCCCCTAGGGGACTCGAACCCCTGTTACCGCCGTGAAAGGGCGGTGTCCTAGGCCACTAGACGAAGGGGACACGCTGCTGGCATTACTGCCTGCTTTCACTTCCTGCTGCGTTCTGCTGTGTGCTTTACGCTGCAAGTGGCGCGCATTCTATGGAGGGATGGATAAGCCGTCAACCCTTTTGTAGAAATTTATTTAAATCAATGACTTCCCGCCCTGCCGTCCCAACTCGCCCCTGGGTTATACGAAGCCCGAGCTGAATTTCTGACGTCAGCGCCGCATAAATGTGCCAGCATTCAGCCACTGGGCAAACGGCCGATAATGAACACAGGCTGTCAGGGATTATGCAACCTCGCCCCTACACTCAATGATGCAATCCATTTCATGAGGCATTCACGGTGACACCACTACTGATCACCCTGCTCGTCGTGGCGGGTATCGCACTGCTGATTCTGATTGGCTACCTCAATAACGTGGTCGAGAACGGCAAGCTTGAGCGCGCTCGATTGAAGATCGAACTGGCCGATCGCCTGCGTCGCTGTGGCGAAATCAGTGAAACCTTCCCCGGCCAGTACATGACCCCTGGGCTGAAATTGCTGCTGACCCGGCTGGAACTCAACGTGAACCAGCGCCAGCTTGCCCTGGACAAGCACAATGCCGACATCAAGGCGCGCATCGCTGAAGTAGAAGCGCTGATCGCCAAGGGCGAGCAGATACCGGTCAACAACCCACCCAACCCGATTCTGACCGAAGCCAAGGCCAAGGACGTGCGGTTTCTGCTCGAAGCCTTGCACAACCAGATCACCCGCGCCGCGCAGGAAGGCTTTTTACCTGCTCTGGAAGCCAAGCACTGGCTCAAGGAAATTCGCCACATCCTGGTATTACTGCATATCGAGTTCTTCAACAACCTCGGCCAGCAGGCCTTGCAGAACGAACAGCCCGGCCAGGCCCGCCTGGCCTTCGAACGGGGCGTGCAATACCTGCGCAAGCAGCCCGAACCGAAGGTCTATGAAGAGCAGCTGACGTACCTTGAAAAATTGCTGGCGCGGGTGAACGCCCAAGTGCTGGATCAGCTGGCGCCGACCGAAGACGAAGAAAACGAGCTGACCGAAGGCTTGAAGACCGACGACGAGGAAACCTGGAAGAAGAAGGCGATGTACGACTGAACATCTTGCCCGTACCGGCGGCTCAGGCATGCCGCCGGTACAGGCTCAGCGGCGATCAGCAGTCAGTCAGTTGCAGGAAAATCGCCGCCAGCTGCTCAAGCCCCGCCTGATCGGCTTCACTGAAACGCCCAACCGTAGGGCTGTCCAGATCCAGCACGCCCACCAGCCTGCCCTCCTTGATCAGTGGAATCACCAGCTCGCTGTTGGACGCGCTGTCGCAGGCAATGTGCCCGGCAAAGGCATGCACGTCCTCTACCCGCTGGGTTTGCCGCGTGGCTGCTGCGGTGCCGCATACGCCTTTGCCAAAGGGAATGCGCACGCAGGCCACCTGGCCCTGGAACGGGCCGAGCACCAGCTGTTCATCGCGATTGATGTAGAACCCCGCCCAGTTCAGGTCCTCGATCTGGTGATAGACGAAGGCCGAGAACTGCGCGGCGTTGGCGGTGAAGTCACGTTCGTCGGCGAACAGCGCTTGCACTTGCGCCGCCAGCAGGGCGTAGCCGTCCAGGCCAGCACCACTGGCATTAAGATCGATCATCGGGTTTGCTCCAGCAATTGCAGCCCGACCCAATAGCGGGCGAACTGATAGGCACATCGGCCATTACGATTACCGCGGCCAGTAGCCCAGCGCACGGCGAGTATGTCCAGGGCTTCGTCACGCTGCCAGCGCAGCCCGGCCGGGCGCGCGAGCTGGCCGATCCAGTGCTCGACCACATCGAGGAAGTGCTCCTGGCTGAAGGGATAGAAAGACAGCCACAACCCGAAGCGGTCGGACAAGGCGATCTTGTCTTCCACGGCTTCGTTGGGATGCAACTCGCCATCGACCATCTGCCAGTTTTCGTTGTCGCTCTGTTTCTCCGGCACCAGGTGGCGGCGGTTGGACGTGGCGTACAACAGGACGTTGTCCGGGGCCTGCTCCAGCGAGCCATCGAGTACGCTCTTGAGCACTCGGTAGTCGCCCTCGCCTGCCTCGAACGACAGGTCGTCGCAGAACAGGATGAACCGCTGCGGCAATTTCTGCAGTTGCTCGACCACCCGCGGCAGGTCGGCCAAATGGTCGCGCTCGATTTCGATCAAGCGCAGCCCCGCCTTGGCGTGCTCGGCCAGCAACGCGCGCACCAGCGAAGACTTGCCCGTGCCGCGCGAGCCCCACAGCAACGCGTGATTGGCCGGCAGGCCATTGATGAACTGATGGGTATTGCGGCCAAGCTGGTCACGCTGCTGGTCGACCCCGATCAGGTCGCTCAGGCGGATATCCAGGCTGACCTCCAGCGGCATCAGGTAGCCATTGCGGCCGTCGCGCTGCCAACGGGCAGCCAGGGTCGCGGACCAGTCGATCTCTGGACGCGGTGCCGGCAGCAGCGGTTCGAGACGGGCCAGCACCGTTTCGGCGCGGTCCAGAAAAGCAATCAAGCGGGCGTCCATCAAGACTCCTACACATTCGAATTCGGGTTGGCGGGTGGCCCGTTATCCTTGCACCGTCACATCCAGTCGCAACGGCACGTAGCACCGTGCCATGACGTACAAGGCTATTGAACAATGAAACGGCCAGCCCAGGCTGGTCAGCCTGATCAGGGCTGAATATGTGACAGACCCGCCAGCAGCCGCGATCGATCGGCTATGCTTGCGCAGCGCAAGGAATGTGGAACCGGCTCGGGACTCATGGATATCAAGTTCACCAATCGCCTGTCATACAAGCAAGCCCGGTTGACAGTCCTGGTTGGCTTCATCCTGGGAACATTGCTCAGTCTTGTCCAGATCGGCATCGATTATGCCAGCGAAGACGCCTCGATCAACCGTGAAGTGCGTGCGCTGCTGCAAATCAGCCATAACCCGGCCTCGCGCATTGCCTACAACATCGACTCGGAACTGGCACTGGAGTTGACCCGGGGGCTTCTGGAGTCGCCTGCCATCGTGCGTGCACGCTTGATCGACAACAACGAGACGGTGCTGGCCGACGTGGAGCGACCGCGACTCGAGGACCGCTACAGGCCGATCAGCGACTTTCTCTTCGGCGATCATCGCCAACTGCGCGACCCCCTGTTTCTCACCCACATGCCCGACGAGTACCTGGGCACGCTGTACCTGGACGTGGACACCTACCCCTTCGGCCGGCGTTTTCTCGACCGCGCCGGCCTCACCCTGCTCAACGGCTTTGCCCGCAGCCTGGTGCTGACAGGCCTGTTGCTGGCACTGTTCTACATGATGCTGACCAAGCCGTTGGTCACGGTGATCGGTGCGCTGAGCGGCGGCGATGCGCGCAAGCCCATGCAGGGACGACTGCAATGCCCGCCCGGTCATGAGCACGATGAAATCGGTGTGCTGGTGAAGGTGGCCAACCAGCAGTTCGTCAGCATGTCCACCGAGATCGAGCAACGCCGTACGGCCGAGAATCGGCTCACCCAGTACCTCAACGAGCTGGAGAATATCGTTGCGGCCCGCACCGACGAACTCAAAGCGAGCAACGACAACCTCAGCCTGACCAACCAGGAGCTTGAACAGGCCCGGCGGCGGGCGCTGGACATGGCCCATGCACGGGCGGCGTTCCTGGCCAACATGAGCCACGAAATTCGCACGCCTCTGAACGGGATGCTCGGCATGATCGCCCTGGCGCTGGACAACCCACTGCCGGGCGAGCAGCGCCAGCAGCTGGCCATTGCCCATGATTCCGGCAAAGTCCTGGTCGAATTGCTCAACGATATCCTCGATCTGTCGAAATTCGATGCAGGCCAGCTTGAGCTCGAACACATCCCCTTCGACATGGCGACCTTGGTCGAGGACACCGCCAGCCTGCTGTCGCAGAACGTGGCCCAAGGGGTCGAACTGACCTGCCTGATTGCCCATGACTTCCCGGCAAGCGTGTTGGGCGACCCCACGCGGGTGCGCCAGATCGTCGGCAACCTGTTGTCCAATGCCTTGAAATTCACGCGCTTCGGGCGGGTGGACGTAAGGCTTGAGCCAATGATCGGCGGCGTGCGCCTGGAAGTCCGGGATACCGGCATCGGCATCCCTGAAGATGCGCAAGCGCGTATCTTCCAGCCCTTCACCCAGGCCGGCGCAGGCATCACGCGCCAGTACGGCGGTACCGGCCTGGGCCTGGCCCTGACCCGTAACCTGTGCAAGGCCATGCACGGGCATCTGCATATCCGGTCCCAGCCCGGTTTTGGCAGCCGCTTCACCGCAGAGCTGCCCCTCAACGCCTACGCCAAGGCTGATGCGCCCGAGCCTTTGCACGCCAGCGTGGCTGCACTGACCGCAGCGGGCAGTGGCCTGCATGAGCTGATGCTTGGCCTGCTACCGGCCTTGGGCCTGGCGTATGCACGTCACGACGGCATTGAGACCGTGGCTGGCACAACCGACCTGCTGATCCTTGACGATGTGCAAGCGCTGGCCGAAGTGCGCAGGGTTTCGCAAATACCCATTCTGCTCGTCACTGCCTACGGCAATTTCCTGCCCAGCGAGCAGGCGTTGGCCATGGCTCCTCTGCATCAGCTCGCACGCCCGCTGACCCGGGGGGCGCTGTACCAGACGCTGCATCGGGTATTGCAAGGACACGATGCCGAGCATCCATTGGCAACCCCGCCCACCGCTACAGCCAAAGGCCGGGCACGCATCCTTCTGGTGGAGGACAACCCCGTCAATCAACTGGTGGCCAAGGGCATGCTGGCAAAGCTGGGGTGTCAGGTCGAATTGGCCACGCAAGGTGTCGAAGCCCTGGCGCGGCTCGAGGAGCAGGCCTTCGACCTGGTGCTGATGGACTGCAACATGCCGGTGATGGATGGCTACGAGGCCACCCGTCGAATCCGTGAGCGCGGCCGTTGGCCAGGGCTGCCGGTTGTCGCACTCACCGCCAATGCAATGCCCGAGGAGCGCGAGCGATGCCGGGCGGCCGGCATGGACGATTACCTGGCCAAGCCGTTCCGGCGCGAGGATCTGCTGGCCGTGGTCGATCGCTGGGTGCCGGTCAGCGGCTGAGCAGGCGCTCGATGTCCGCCTCCAATGCCTGCGGCTTGGTGGTCGGCGCATAACGCACCACCTGGCCGCTGACTGGGTCGAGCAGGAACTTGGTGAAATTCCACTTGATCTTCTGGCTACCCAGAATGCCGGGCGCCCGCTGTTTGAGCTCGGCGAACAAGGGATGGGTACCTGGGCCGTTGACCTCCACCTTGCGAAACAGCGCAAAGCTCACGCCGAAATTGCGCTGGCAGAACTGCGCGATATCACGCGCCTCACCCGGCTCCTGCTTGCCGAACTGGTTGCAGGGAAAGCCCAGCACCATCAGCCCCCGATCACGGTACCTCTGCCACAGCTGTTCCAACCCGGCGTATTGCGGCGTGAAACCGCACTGGCTGGCGGTGTTGACCACCAGCACGGCCTTGCCTGGGAAGTCGCCCAGCTTCTTGTGCTCGCCTGTAATGGTGACACAGGGAATATCCAGCAGCGATGCGGCCATGTTCGAGCTCCGGTCAGTCACGGGGGCGCAAGTCGATGCACACCGAGTTGATGCAGTAGCGCAGCCCGGTCGGTGGCGGCCCGTCGGGAAACACGTGGCCCAGGTGAGCATCGCAGCGGGCACAGGTCACCTCCGTACGGATCATGCCGTGGGACGTGTCGCGGATCTCGATCATCGCGCTGTCCTCGATGGGGGCGTAGAAGCTTGGCCAACCACAGCCCGAATCGAACTTGGTCTGGGCATCGAACAGCGCCAGCCCGCAGCAGATGCAGTGATAGATACCGTCGCGGCGCTCGCTGTTGTACTTGCCGCTGAACGGGCGTTCAGTGCCTTTGAGACGGCACACCTGGTACTGCTCGGGGTCGAGCATCGACCGCCACTGTTCCAGGGTTTTCTCGATCTTTTGCATGGGGCTACCTCGGCAGGCTCAATTTCACCCTGCGCCGTCTTTTCCGGGGCGCGGGTGGCACGTATATTAGTTGGCTTCGTGTGCAAGGCGTTCAGTCTCGCACCCGCTTTGTGCCCTTACAAACCTTTCGGCCGGGCATAGCGCGTTTTCTCAATCGGGATTCCATCATGCAGTTCAGCAAATCGAACAAGCTCGCCAATGTGTGCTACGACATTCGCGGCCCTGTGCTCAAGCACGCCAAGCGCCTGGAAGAGGAAGGCCACCGCATCCTCAAGCTGAACATCGGCAACCCGGCGCCGTTCGGTTTCGAGGCGCCCGATGAAATTCTGCAGGACGTGATCCGCAACCTGCCTACCGCGCAGGGCTACAGCGATTCCAAAGGCCTGTTCAGCGCACGCAAGGCGGTGATGCAGTACTGCCAGCAAAAGGGCATCGAAGGCGTCGGCATCGAAGACATCTACCTGGGCAACGGCGTGTCCGAGTTGATCGTCATGTCGATGCAGGCCCTGCTGAACAACGGTGACGAGGTGCTCATCCCCGCCCCCGACTACCCCCTGTGGACGGCAGCCGTAAGCCTGGCCGGTGGTAAACCGGTGCACTACCTGTGCGACGAGCAAGCCGACTGGTTCCCGGACCTGGAGGACATCAAGGCCAAGATCACCCCCAACACCAAGGCACTGGTCATCATCAACCCCAACAACCCAACGGGCGCGGTCTACTCCAAGGAGCTGTTGCGGGGCATGCTGGAACTGGCTCGCCAGCACAACCTGGTGGTGTTCTCAGACGAAATCTACGACAAGATTCTTTATGACGAGGCGGTGCATATCAGCACGGCCTCCCTGGCACCGGACCTGCTGTGCCTGACCTTCAACGGCCTGTCCAAGTCCTACCGCGTGGCAGGCTTTCGCTCCGGCTGGCTGATCATTTCCGGGCCCAAGCACCATGCCCTGAGCTACATCGAAGGCATCGACATGCTGGCCAACATGCGCTTGTGCGCCAACGTACCGGCCCAGCACGCCATTCAGACAGCACTGGGTGGCTACCAGAGCATCAACGACCTGGTGCTGCCGCCAGGGCGCTTGCTGGAGCAGCGCAACCGCACCTATGAACTGCTTAACGACATCCCTGGCGTGAGCTGCGTCAAGCCCATGGGCGCGCTGTATGCGTTCCCGAGGATCGACCCGAAGGTCTGCCCGATCCTCAACGACGAGAAATTTGCCTTGGACCTGCTGCTGTCCGAGAAGCTGCTCATCGTCCAGGGCACTGCGTTCAATTGGCCTTGGCCGGACCATTTCCGTGTGGTGACACTGCCCCGCGTAGATGACCTGGAAGCAGCCATCGGACGAATCGGCAATTTCCTCAGGACCTATTCGCAGTAAGCACACGCGTCGCGGGCGCTCACAGTTGGCTGAAATCGTGGTTGAAGCTGTGAGCGCTGGCGAGCCCGCCATAGGAAAAAGAGCAGCCTTGCGCGCGCCGTAGCATGTTTCTTACATCCTGCAATGCTCTATCCCACAGCCGGCTTCCCCTCCTCTGCCATACTGCGGCTTACACAGTTTGAAATAGTCCGTCGATTGAATCCCGGCGGCAGGCCCCTTATATACCCCGCAGTAAGCGACAATTCATCCGTCAGGAGAACGTAACAACCATGATGCGCATTCTGTTGTTTGTGGCCACCAACCTTGCGGTGGTGCTGGTTGCAAGCATTACCCTGAGCCTGTTCGGTTTCAACGGGTTCATGGCGGCCAACGGGGTCGACCTCGACCTTGGCAGCCTGCTCGTGTTCTGTGCGGTGTTCGGTTTCGCCGGCTCGCTGGTTTCGCTGTTCATCTCCAAGTGGATGGCGAAGATGAGCACCGGCACCCAGATCATCAGCCAGCCGCGTACCCGTCATGAGCAGTGGCTGCTGCAAACGGTCGAGGAGTTGTCCCGCGAGGCTGGCATCAAGATGCCGGAAGTGGGTATTTTCCCGGCCTATGAAGCCAACGCCTTCGCCACCGGCTGGAACCGTAACGATGCGCTGGTAGCGGTCTCTCAGGGCCTGCTGGAGCGTTTCTCGCCCGATGAAGTGCGCGCGGTGCTGGCGCACGAGATCGGCCACGTTGCCAACGGCGACATGGTCACCCTGGCGCTGGTCCAGGGCGTGGTGAACACCTTCGTGATGTTCTTCGCCCGGATCATCGGCAACTTTGTCGACAAGGTCATCTTCAAGAACGAGGAAGGCCAGGGTATCGCCTACTACGTCGCGACCATCGTGGCCGAACTGATTCTGGGCATTCTGGCCAGCATCATCGTCATGTGGTTCTCGCGCCGCCGCGAGTATCGCGCAGACGAAGCCGGCGCTCGCCTGGCTGGCACATCGGCCATGATCGGCGCCCTGCAGCGCCTGCGTGTGGAGCAGGGCCTGCCGGTCCACATGCCCGATACGCTCAAGGCCTTTGGCATTAATGGCGGCCTCAAGCAGGGCCTGGCCGGCCTGCTGATGAGCCACCCGCCGCTGGAAGACCGCATCGACGCCCTGCGCCGCCGCGGTTGATCCGCCCCACCCTGCAAAAGGCGACCTCGGTCGCCTTTTTTGTGAGTGCTCGATAACGCGGCAAGGCTGGGTGACGGTTTCAACGGCTGACCCGATAGACCCTCTCCCACAAGCTCGAGGCTCCCGCCTGCACGAACTTCGGGCTCTGCTCGATCACCTGCACCGCCTCGAGCTCATCCACTTGCCAGCCGGCGAACCCTTGCCGCAACGCGTCGTCGCTCACCGAAAACGGCGGCCCGGCCACCAGCGCCTGGTCATAGTCCAAGGTCACCACCAACCCCTGGCTGCCGGCAGGCAACAGAACCGCTAGCGCTCGGACATACTGCTCCCGCATTGCCGAGGGCAAGGCGATCAAGGCCGCTCGGTCGTAGAGCGCAGTACAGTCACCCACGTCGCTGCGCGACAACGCAAAAAAGTCGCCGCACCACAGCTCTATCGGCCCATGGCGCCAGACTTCGAATGCACCTGTGTGTGAAACCTGTGCCTCAAGCCCCTGTTCACGGAAGAAATCTTCCACTGCCCGACGAGACAACTCGACCCCCATCACGCGGTGCCCCTGCCCGGCCAGCCACCGTACGTCCAAACTCTTGCCACACAAGGGCACTAGGACCTTGCTGTTGGCTGCCAGATGCAAGCCAGGCCAATAGGCCTGCAGGTAGGGGTTAACCTGGGCTTGATGAAAGCCAATCTGATTGTCGGCCCACCGCTGCTGCCAGAATGCAGGTTCCATGTTTGCTCCCGATTATTCGATGGTTCATAGCCATAACTTGATTTGGATTCGATCAAGGCTTGGCCGAAGATGCGTGCATCTTAACCCTCAGGACCCTGCCATGCTGCCCAGCTTGTTCATCTCCCACGGCTCACCCATGTTGGCATTGCAACCCGGCGCTAGCGGGCCTGCACTGGCGCGCTTGGCCCAACAGCTGCCTACGCCACGTGCGATTGTCGTGGTATCGGCCCACTGGGAAAGCCGCGATCTGGCGGTAACGAGCGGCGCAAGGCCGGACACCTGGCATGACTTTGCTGGCTTTCCTGCAGCGCTGTACGCCGTGCAGTACCCAGCACCGGGCGATCCGGACCTGGCGCGACGTATCTGTGAGCGTTTGCAGGCGGCCGGGCTACCCGCTCACCCAGACGCCGAGCGGCCATTCGATCATGGCGCCTGGGTACCGTTATCGCTGATGTATCCGCAGGCACAGATCCCGCTGGTGCAGGTGTCCTTGCCCAGCCATTTGGGCCCCACGGTGCAGGTACGCATTGGCCAGGCCCTGGCCGGGCTGCGCGAAGAGGGTGTCCTGCTGATTGGCTCTGGCAGCATCACGCATAATCTTGGAGAACTGGACTGGCAGGCTGGACCAGACAAGATGGCACCGTGGGCGCTGGCCTTCAGGAACTGGATGGTAGAGAAGTTGCAGATCGACGACTCCCAGGCCCTGCTCGACTACAGGGCGCAGGCGCCGTTTGCAGTGCGCAACCATCCAAGCGATGAGCATCTGCTGCCGCTGTTCTTCGCCCTAGGCGCGGGCGGGGCTTTTGGTGTGGTGCACCAAGGCTTTGCCTTGGGTGCGCTGGGGATGGATATCTACCGATTCGATTAGGCAGCGCCTGATTGCTTGCAAAAAAAATCCCCGACCTAGGCCGGGGATTTTTCACTGCTTGGGGATCAATCTTCGCGGTAGCGACGCAGCTTGAGCTGCTTGCCAGCGACGCGAGTGTCCTTGAGCTTGGTCAACAGCTTCTCGAGGCCATCCTCCGGCAGCTCGACCAGGCTGAAGCTATCACGCACCTGGATGCGACCAATGGCATCACGCGCCAGGCCACCTTCGTTGAGGATGGCGCCCAGCAGGTTCTTGGCGGCGATACCGTCACGTGCGCCCAGGGCGGTACGGCAGCGTACGCGGCCTTCTGCCAGCGGCAGTGGCGCACGACGCTCGCGCTCGCCACGGTCCGGGCGCTCGCCACGTTCGGTGCGCTCGCCACGCGGTGCGAAGCTTGGCACCAGCGGCTGTTCGCGTTCTACCGCTGCCAGGTCCAGGGCTTGGCCATTGGTGGCCTTGCGCAGCAGGGCAGAAGCCAGCGCGCGAGCGCTGCAGCCCAGGTCGGCGGTCAGGCGGTCGAACAGCTCACCGTGGGTGGCTTCGGCTTCGGCAACCAGCGGCGCCAGGCTGTTGGTCAGCTTCTTGATACGGGCATCAAGCACCGCCTGGCCGTTGGGCAGGCGCGCTTCGGCAACTTTCTGACCAGTCACGCGCTCGATCACCTGCAGCATGCGGCGCTCACGGGGCGTCACCAGCAGCAGTGCGCGACCTTCGCGACCCGCACGGCCGGTACGGCCAATACGGTGAACGTAGGACTCTGGGTCGTACGGCATGTCGACGTTGAACACGTGGGTAATGCGCGGCACGTCCAGGCCACGGGCAGCGACGTCGGTGGCGACGACGATGTCCAGGCGGCCATCCTTGAGCGAGTCGATCACACGCTCACGCTGGTTCTGGGCGATGTCGCCGTTCAGCGCAGCAGCCTTGTAACCCTTGGCTTCCAATGCGGCAGCCAGGTCCAGGGTAGCCTGCTTGGTGCGCACGAAGGCGATCAGCGCGTCGAACTCTTCGACTTCCAGCAGACGCAGCACGGCCGGGATCTTCTGGTCGGCATGTACCATCAGGTGAGCCTGATCGATCGCGGTGACGGTCTGGGTCTTGCTCTGGATCTTGACGTGCTTGGGCTCACGCAGGTGACGTTCGGCGATCGAGCGGATCGACGACGGCAGGGTCGCGGAGAACAGTACGGTCTGACGCGTAGCCGGGATGGCATCGAAGATCACTTCGAGGTCGTCCATGAAGCCCAGCTTGAGCATCTCGTCGGCTTCGTCCAGTACCAGGTACTGCACGGTCGACAGGACCTTCTCGTCACGACGCAAGTGGTCGCACAGACGGCCTGGGGTGGCGACGACGATTTGCGCGCCGTTGCGGATGGCGCGCAACTGCGGGCCCATCGGGGCACCACCGTAGACGGCCACGACGTTCACGCCCGGCATCTGCTTGGCGTAGGTTTCGAAAGCGGTTGCAACTTGCAGCGCCAACTCACGGGTTGGTGCCAGGATCAGGGCTTGCGGCTCGCGCTTGCTCACATCGATCTTGTTGAGGATCGGCAGAGCGAAGGCAGCGGTCTTGCCGGTGCCTGTCTGCGCCTGGCCGATCATGTCGTGACCGGCGAGGATGATCGGGATCGATTGCTGCTGAATGGCCGACGGCTCTTCATAGCCGGTGGCCACGACAGCGGCAACAATGTTCGGATTGAGATCGAGAGCGGCGAAGCCGGCGATTTCCTGGGTCATGGGTCTGCCTCTAGAGTGCATCCGCAAAGACCCATGCTCCAAAGCTGCACAAGCCATGAAAGACCGACAGGTCACCCAGGCAGCTTTGGCGGCGGGGATTTGCGAAAACGATTGAAAAAGATACTTGGGAAGGTCCGCCTAGCGGACGTGCAGCCGAAGCTGGACTCGGAGGATTTGCACCGCCTGATTTTTGAGGCCCGCTAAAAGACCGGCGCGTACTATACCTGAAATCGAACGGGACGGGAGGAATTTTTTCAGACCGCGGGGTGTGGGAGGGATGTCGGCTAGGGGTGGCTGAAACGATACATCTTTTGCACCTCAATGGGCGTTGTTTGGATTGTCGCCAAGCTACTGAAATGCTACGGGTTTGCTTCTCGGAGCCTCTGCATGACTGCGCAGCGGCCCCTGCAAGCTCATCCCACACGCCCGGCTCAACTGGCCGGGCGAATTTCCTTGATCAACCCTTCAAGGCTATACCCCAGGCGTGGTGCCAGCGCCTCGGCCCGTGCCCGCAGCCCCGCCATGTCCAGGGTCTGCTCCAGATCGGCTGGCACCAGCACGATCACGTTGCCCTCCTTGACCGGCAACTCCCAGTAATGGCGGTGGTACAACCCGCGCAGCAATGCCGCCCCAAGCGGCTTGCCCTCGTCGGTGGCCCACTGATTGATCACCAGCCAGCCGTCGGGGTTGAGGCGTTGCTGGCAGCCCTCCAGAAACTTCCAAGCCAGATGCCCCACGCCAGGGCCATGGTCGGTATAAAGGTCGACGAACAGCAAGTCGGTCTTTTCCGTGGTTGGCAGCAGTTCGACAGCATCGCCAATGCGCACGTACAGCCGTGGGTCATCGTCCAGGCCAAGGTGCTCCATGGCCAGACGTGGCACATCCGGGCGCAGCTCGATGGCCTCGATGTCTTCGAGGGGCAGAAACTTCATGCACGCCTGGGTCAGGGTTCCGGCGCCCAGCCCCAGGAACAGCGCACTTTCCGGCTGCCCATGGCAGAGCGCCCCTACCAGCATGGCGCGGGTATAGTCGTACTCCAGCCAGCTGGGGTCCGCCGTGAACACGCAGCTCTGCTCGATGGCGTCGCCGAATTCGAGGAAACGGTAATCATCCACCTCGTACACGCTGATGACGCCAAAGGCATCCTCCACGCGTGCCAGCAACCGTTCCTGCCGTTGCGCCACCATGTGCCAATCACCCCGCAAAAGCTGCATTGTCCGTCAACACCGGTGCTAGCAACAAGCACGGTGCCAGCTGTTACCATGGCTGCCAGCCTGCAACCTACATGACCGAGCCTGAAATGACCCAAACGTGGAGCCCTGACAGCTGGCGTGCCCTGCCGATCCAGCAACAACCCGTCTACCCTGACACTGCGCACCTGCACAAGGTCGAGCAAACCCTGGCCAGTTACCCGCCGTTGGTGTTCGCTGGCGAAGCCCGCGAGTTGCGACGCCAGTTCGCCGAGGTGACCGAAGGCCGGGCGTTTCTCCTGCAAGGTGGCGACTGTGCCGAGAGCTTCGCGGAATTTTCCGCAGCCAAGATTCGCGACACCTTCAAGGTGCTGCTGCAAATGGCCATCGTCATGACCTTTGCCGCCGGTTGCCCCGTGGTCAAGGTAGGGCGCATGGCCGGGCAATTCGCCAAGCCTCGCTCGGCCGGTGACGAAACCCTAGGCGGCGTTACACTGCCCGCCTACCGCGGCGACATCGTCAATGGTATCGGCTTCGATGCCAAGAGCCGCATCCCCGACCCAGAGCGCTTGCTGCAGGCCTACCACCAGTCCACGGCCAGCCTGAACCTGTTGCGCGCCTTTGCCCAAGGCGGCTTTGCCGACCTGCACCAGGTGCACAAGTGGAACCTGGACTTCATCGCCAATTCGGCGCTGGCCGACAAATACCACCAGTTGGCCAACCGCATCGACGAAACCCTGGCGTTCATGCGCGCCTGTGGCCTGGACAGCGCCCCCCAGCTGCGTGAGACCAGCTTCTTCACGGCCCACGAAGCCCTGCTGCTGAACTACGAACAGGCCTTCGTGCGCCAGGACAGCCTGACCGGCGACTACTACGACTGCTCCGCGCACATGCTCTGGATCGGCGATCGCACCCGCCAGCTCGATGGCGCACACGTGGAGTTCTTGCGTGGGGTGCACAACCCGATTGGGGTCAAGGTGGGCCCGAGCATGGACCCAGAGGCGCTCATCCGCCTGATCGACATCCTCAACCCCGGCAACGACCCAGGGCGCCTGAACCTGATCGTGCGCATGGGCGCGGGCAAGGTCGGGGACCATTTGCCGGGGCTGATCCGCACCGTCGAGCGAGAGGGTCGCAAGGTGCTGTGGAGTTCGGACCCGATGCACGGCAATACCATCAAGGCCAGCAGCGGCTACAAGACTCGCGACTTCGCCCAGATCCTGGACGAGGTTAAGCAGTTCTTCCAGGTGCACCAAGCCGAAGGCAGCCATGCGGGCGGTATTCATATCGAGATGACCGGGCAGAACGTCACCGAATGCATCGGTGGGGCTCGCCCGATCACCGAGGATGCCCTGTCGGATCGCTACCATACCCACTGCGACCCGCGAATGAACGCCGACCAGTCGCTGGAATTGGCGTTCCTGATCGCTGAAACATTGAAACAGGTGCGGCGCTAAACGACAGCCCCGAAACGCCAGGCAAGGACACCGCTGGGCTCACTTGCACAGCGGGTCGTCCCAGAAGTGCCGCTCAATTTCCTGATGAGTATCGGCCCTGCTCAAACCCAGGTCGTGAAGCATGGCATCGCTCAGGCTGGCAAGCTGCTGACGCTGGCGGTGCAGCTCCAACCACCGGGCCACTCGCCCCCAGGTCGCCCGCCACAGCGGCCTGAACGAAATGGCCGAAGCCTCTGCGTTGCTGATCGTACCTTTCATCGTGAAGCCCTCCGTTATCGATGGCTTCAGTCTCACGCGCCGATTAAGATCAATCCAACGAATGTTTCTGATGCCATGCATCTCGGAGATTGATGCAATGTCCCAGTACCAGAGCCTTGACGCCGATGTGTTACGCACCTTCGTTGCCATTGCCGAGCAAGGTGGCTTCACCCGAGCTGGTGAAGTGGTCAACCGCACCCAATCGGCCGTCAGCATGCAGATGAAGCGCCTGGAAGAAGATATCCTTCAGCGGCCCTTGTTCGAGCGCGAGGGGCGGCAGGTGCGCCTGACCGCCGAAGGTCAGGTGTTGCTGGGGTATGCCCGGCGCATCCTCAAGCTGCACGGCGAAGTCTTCAACACGCTGCGCATGCCGCACATGGTGGGCCTGGTGCGTATCGGTACGCCGGACGACTACGCCATGCGTTTTCTGCCGAGCATCTTGTCCAGCTTCGCCAAAGCCTACCCCTTGGTTCAGGTGGAGGTGCACTGCGATACCTCACGCCAACTGATGCTGCGCAAGGACCTGGACCTGACCATCGTCACCCGCGAGCCCGGCAACGAGATCGGCCAATTGTTACGCCAGGAGCGGCTGGTATGGGCCGCGGCCGAGGGCTTCTGCCCGCACGAGCAGCGCCCCATGCCACTGGCATTGTTCAACACCGAATGCTTCTGCCGCGCCTGGACCTGTAACGCACTGGAAACCCAGGGCATCGACTACCGAGTGGCCTATACAAGCCCCAGCCTCTCAGCGATTTTTGCCGTGGTCACCGCAGGGCTTGCGGTGACCGCCCAGCTGCAGAGCCTGATCGGCGGCAATCTGCGGGTACTCGGCGAAGCCGAAGGCTTGCCTGAATTGCCGCTGGCCAACGTCATGCTGGTACGTGGCGGTCAGTCACCCTCCCCCATCACCGACTGCATGGCGCAGTACATCATCGAAGGGTTCAAGTGACACGCCTGGGGCTACAGTTCGAAACCCAGCATGACCGCGCAGGCCACCAGGAAAACGCAGAACATCGCCCGCAGCGCCTTTTCCGGTAAGGCGTGGGCCAACTTCACGCCCCAGCTGATGCTCAACAGCCCGCCTACCGCAAGCGGGATACCCACGCCCCAGTCCACACTGTGGTGCACGGCGTAGGTCACCAAGGTGACCAACGTACTCGGCGCGGCCAGGGCCAGCGACAACCCTTGCGCCACCACCTGGGTGGCACCGAACACGCTGGTCAATAGGGGCGTGGCGACGACCGCGCCACCGACGCCGAACAACCCGCCCATGGTCCCGGCGAAGCTGCCGAGAACGCCAAGCCAAGGCCAGGGATGACGCAGCTCGGTACTGGCAGGGCTGACTTTCATGAACATCCTGGCCACGTTCCAGATCGCCAGCGCCACCAGAAAGCCCACGAAGCCCAAGCGCATGGCATGTGCGTCCAACCCCACCGCCCAGATCGACCCCAACCACGCGAACACAAAGCTGCACAAGGACAGCGGCAAGGCATGCCGCAGCTCGATGCGGTTGCGCTGGTGATAGCGCCATAACGCCAATAGCACGTTGGGCACGACCATGACCAACGCCGTGCCCTGCGCCAATTGCTGGTCAAGCCCGAACAACACGCCAAGGGCCGGGATGGCAATCAGGCCGCCACCGATGCCGAAAAGCCCACCCACGGTTCCCAGGGCGACACCCAATACGCCGTACAGCACCCACTCGATCATCAGCCTTCCACTTTTATCGTGCACAGGGATCGTCATGCTAGCGGCTGCACGCTGGCAGCGAAACGCACAGCCACGCACAATGGCTGTGCGTTTCCTGCATAAGCGAATTTGCCCATGAACCCCGATGCATTGATCGATCAACTGAGCTTGTTTCTGGATGTACTGGAAACCGGGAGCTTTTCCGGCGCGGCCCGGCGTCACCCGCTGACGCCTTCAGCAGTTGCCCGGCGTATCGACAACCTGGAGCGAGCCCTCGGCAGCCGCCTGTTCAGCCGCAGCACCCACGCCGTGCGGCCAACGCCTGCGGGCAATGCGTTTGCCGAACGCGCCAGGCATGTCATCGATGAGTTGCGCCTGGCCCGGGCTGAAGCGGTGTCGCTGAGCAATGCCCCGGAAGGCTTGATACGCATGGATGCACCGGCGGCCTTCGGGCGTCGTCATCTGGCACCGGCGATCGCCGATTTTCTGGTGGCCTACCCTGGCCTTGACGTGCAGTTGCGCTTGATCGACAGCTTCGTCGACATGCACGGTAGCCATTTGGGGGAAGTCGACCTGGTGTTACGGGCAGGTCCGCTGGCCGATACACGCCTGGTGGCGACACCCCTTGCCGACATGGTGCGCATCGCCTGCGCCAGCCCCGCCTACCTGGCGGCACGGGGCTTGCCCAAGTGCCCCAGCCAATTGCCCGGGCATGACGGCCTGGACTGGGACGGCCTGGCACCCCCGTTCGCCTGGAGATTCGAGGTGGACGGCCAGACACGTCTGTACCGGCCCTCGCGCATGCGCATGGTTGCCAACAATGCCGAAACACTTCTGTTCGGCGCCCTGGCCGGGCTGGGAATCGCCCATTTACCGACGTGGCTGACCAGTGAATACCTGCTGCGCGGGGAATTGATCGCGCTTTTTTGCGACGCTGGCTTGCCCCAACCGGAGACGAGCGGCATTTATGCACTTCGCCTTGAACATGAAACGAACTCTCGCAGCCGATTGCTGCTCGAATTCCTCAAGAGCCGCTTTAGCCCAGTCCCGCCGTGGGATCTGGCACTGCGCAGTGAATTACGCTGGTAGTAAGCGTACCCACCATCAGCGTGCTAGTTTCTTATTCAACGAATTCAAGGACCTGCATGAACGCCGATAACAAAGCCTCTGGCGCCGAACTGCTACTGGAGAACCAGGTCTGCTTCGCGCTGCATTCCACCTCGTTACTGATGACGAAGGTGTACAAGCCCTTGCTTCAGGCCCTCAACCTGACTTACCCGCAATACCTGGCGATGCTGGTGTTGTGGGAGCACGATGGTTTGACCGTGGGCGAAATCAGCCAGCACCTGCTCACTGACCCAGGTTCACTGACACCGTTGCTCAAGCGCCTGGAAAGCGAAGGCCTGCTCAAGCGCACCCGCAGCCGTGAAGATGAGCGGGTTGTGCTGGTGCAGCTGACAGACAAAGGGCGCAAGTTGCAGAAGCAGGCTGAAGAAGTGCCTCAGCTGATTCTCAAGGCCAGTGGGCGTACCCATGAGGGGCTGCAAAAGCTGCAGGCAGATTTACTGGCACTGCGCGAGAGCTTGCAGAGGACGTTGTGAGGGGGGACCTTGGGTTGGAGCGGCGCTGCGCAGAGGCGGTGCTGTAAAACCCAGTTTTGCGTGGGATTAACAGTTGGGGCCGCTTTGCGGCCCCAAATAAGCACCAGACAGTAGCGGTGCTTCAGGCTACCCAGGAAGCATTACTTCTTGGAGCGACCTTTGAAGCTGTTGTCGCGGGTGTCGATGTCGATCCACTCGTCGATCTGAATGAAGTCCGCCACCGAGATCTCGGTACCGTTCTTCAGCTTGGCAGGCTTCATCACCTTACCCGAGGTGTCACCGCGCGCGGCGTTCTCAGTGTAGACGACCTGACGGCTGATGGTGGTCGGCAGTTCTACCGAGACTAGGCGGTCTTCGAAGAAGACGGCTTCACAGACATCTTCCATGCCTTCTTCGATGTACGGCAGAACGGCTTCGATGTCCTCGGCGTTCAGCTCGTACATGGTGTAGTCGGTGGTGTCCATGAAGTTGTATGAATCACCGCTGATGAACGACAGCGTGGCTTCCTTGCGGTCCAGGATCACGTCGTCCAGCTTGTCGTCCGCACCGTATACGGTTTCGGTCTTGTAGCCGGTCAGCAGGTTCTTGAGCTTGGTCTTCATGATCGCGCTGTTACGGCCCGACTTGGTGAACTCAGCTTTCTGAACCAGCCACGGGTCGTTGTCGATCCGCAGGACGGTACCGGGTTTCAGTTCTTTACCAGTTTTCATTACGCAGTATCCGAATCTGGATGGATTTATAAAAATCGAGGCCGCATATCATAGCGAATTTCCACAAAAGTGTACTAGCGCCTTGGCAAGGTCCGGCCCAGCGGCCTGCTGAGCAGCCCAACAGCGGGCATGCTGCTGCAATTGCGCCCAATATGCGCGGGCCGCGCGCCAGGCCTGCCCCATGTCCTGGTCCATGTTCCAGGCGCGCCACAGCCCGAGCAGGGCAGCTTGCGCCTCGTCCGACAAGCCACGTCGATAAAGCGCCAGGAACGCCTCGAGTTTTTCCCAGTGAGCGTTTTCTTCCTGCACGTAGATGTGCCAAAGCATGGGCTTGGCGGCCCACTGGGCGCGAACGAAGGAATCTTCGCCCCGTACGGCGTTGAAATCGCAGCTCCACAACAGCCGGTCGAAGTCGTCCTGACTGACGAAAGGCAACACCTGCACCGTCAATGACCCGCGCACATGCACATCGCCCGCCTCCAGCTGCGTTACCCCCAGCCACTGCGCAAGCCCGGCGATGCTCCGTCCTTGCGGTACCAGCACATGGCACGCCTGCGGGTCGGTGGCCAGCGCCTGCAACCAGCTGGCAAGCTGCGGATTCTCGTAGGCAAATAGCATGATCAACAGCGCATCTTGCCCAGGCGCCACCCCTAAGGCCTCTAGAAACGTTGCTCGCGCTCGGTTGGACGACTCGAAGGCGTCACGCCTTGGCAGCAGGTCATGCTCGCGAAGCAGTCCACCGGTCTTTTCGGTGAAGCCTGGAAAGAAAAACACCTTGCGCAGCCCGTTTGGCTGCGGTGATGGCAGCCCATGACAACCTTCCACCCAAGGCTCGGCGCTCAGGTATTCAAGGTTCAGCCACACAGGCGGATGGTTACGCGCTCGCATGGCCTGGACAAAAGCGTCGGGCAGTTGGCAGGCGAATGCGCCGATCACCACATCACCCGGCTCCACCGGCACCCAGGTAGGCGACCACTGACGCACCTCTACACCCCGCAGCCATTGCTGCGCCGCCGTGGCATCTGCGCCAGGGCACATGGGCACGAAGGCATTGAGGTCATCAACCCACAAGCGTACGGCCACCTCGTGCTCGGCCACCAGTTGCCGGGCCAGGCGCCAGGTCACACCGATATCGCCGTAGTTGTCCACGACGCTGCAAAAGATGTCCCAAGTGGCTGTCATGCTGGGCTCCCTAACCCGTGCCAAAGCTGCGGATTCTGCGCATAAATTGTCACCAAAGACAGCCGTGGGCGAAAAAAGGCCGGCTTGCATGCAACAATGCGCCAGTGCCCACCTTGCCAGGAAGCAACCATGCCCCGTCGCCGCGAATTGACGATCACACTCAAACCCTTGCCGCTGATACTGAGCATTGCGCTGGGGCTATGGCTGGGCGCCCTGGCCATTGCTGCCAGCCTGTGGCTTGCAGACCAGCTTATGCCCACCCCGGCCGAAGCACCGGCGTCAGCCACCACGCAAGACGCCCCCCACGCCACTACGCCCCCGACCGTCACCCAGCCACCGGACGCCCAGGGCGAAATGTTCGAGCGTTACAAGGACATGCTGCGCAAGCAGCAACTGGAACAGGCTGCCGAAGCCGCCCAAGGCAACCCGCGCAACCTCAACAGCCCCAAGTGCCAGTTCTGGTTGCAGCAGAATCGCACGGCCCCTACAGACAAAAGCCAAGCCAACGTGCTGGAGTTCTGTTACTGATCATGAACAAGCCCCACCTGATAGCGCAGATCATCACGGCCCTTGAACACGACCTGGATGTGGTAACCCGGGCAGCGCAGAGCGCCTATGAAGCTGCGACTGCCGAAGAAAACATCGCCGAGAACAAGTACGACACGCTGGGCCTGGAAGCCTCCTACCTGGCCACCGGCCAGGCCCGGCGCAGCGCCGAAATCCGCCAGGCACTGCACACCTATCGGCAACTGAAGCTGCGCGACTACGACCCTCAGCAAGGGGTGCAGGTAAGCCAGGTGGTCACCTTGGAAGATGAACAGGGCCAATGCCGCAGGCTGATCATCGGGCCAGAGGCGGCCGGGCTGAAAATCGGCACGGGCGATGGGATGGTCATGGTGATCACGCCGCGCTCACCTTTGGGGCAACAACTGATGGGCAAGCACATTGACGACGAGGTCTGTCTCAATGCCACACGCTGGACAGTCGTCGAGGTGATCTAGCGCCTGCCCTCAATCGCCCCCAAGCGCTGCTCCATAAGCTCTAGAAAGGCTCGGGCGGCGGGTGTCGGATGGGCCGACCAGATCGCGTACAGGTGCCGCACTGGCGCATCGAGCAGTTGCACCACGGCCACGCCGTCAAAGCCCTGGGCCACCCGCTCCGGCACCAGGCCGATCGCCATGCCGCGCTGCACGAACTTCTCCACCAGCTGCACATGACCGATCTCGAACTGCACCCGACGGTGCAGCCCTGCCGCCTGGAAAGCCTCGTCGGTCTGCCGACGTGCACCCGTGCCTTCCGGGAAATCCACCAGCACCTCCCGGACCAGGTCGGCGAGTGTCAGTTGCCCGTGTCCGGCCAGGCGGTGGGTGGGTGGAAGCACGGCGACGAGTGCTTCCCGAGCCAGCAGGCGATGCTGCACACCCTGCACGCCCTCGCCTTCCCACAAGCCGATGAAACCCACATCCAGTCGGCGTTCGAGCACATCGGCGACCAGCAGTTCGCTCTTTGCCGTGAGCCAACGCACGTCCACATCCGGATAGTGCCCGTGAAAATCGGCAAGCAGATCGACCAGGTCCAGGGCCGTCAGCGAGCTGATTTCGCCAATGGTCAGTCGACCGCGAACCTGGCCACAGGCGGCCGCCACATCGTCGGCGATGCGGCGCGCTGCCTCCACGGCTGGCCGGGCGCTGAGCACGAACGCCTCGCCTGCCGGGGTCAGGCACACCCGGCGCGAGGTGCGCTCGAACAGGCTCACACCCAGCTGGCCTTCCAGCCTGGCCACCTGATGACTGAGGGCCGACTGCACCACATGGCAGCGCTCGGCGGCACGGGTAAAACTGCCGGTCTCGGCCACGGCCAAGGCGTATTCGAGCTGTTTGAGGTTCATGGATCTATCTGCTTTCACGATCGATGGCGTGAGCACTATACATTGGTGTCATGCGTCTCGGATGGCGATAATCTTTTCCACTTCACTGCCTGTCACGAGAACCCCAATGCACACCCCAACCCTCAGCCGTGCCCTGATTCTGCTGATGGCCACGGCCACTGGCCTGGCCGTGGCCAGCAATTACTACGCTCAACCCCTGCTGCACAGCATCGCCCAGCAGTTCGGCCTGAGCACTGCCAGCGCCGGCAGCATCGTGATTGCCGCGCAGCTCAGCTACGGGGCCGGCCTGTTGCTGCTGGCACCGCTGGGCGATCTGTTCGAACAACGCCGGCTGATCACCGTGATGACCGTGATCGCCACGCTTGGCCTGGTCATCAGTGCCTGTGCCCCCAGCCTGCCCTGGTTGATACTGGGTACCACGTTGACCGGGTTGTTTTCCGTGGTGGCGCAGATCCTGGTGCCCATGGCCGCCTCGCTGAGCGAGCCCAATCAACGGGGGCGTGCCATCGGCACCTTGATGAGCGGCCTGTTGCTGGGCATCTTGCTGGCGCGTACGGCCGCAGGCTTCATGGCCGAACTGGGCGGGTGGCGCAGCATCTACGTGCTGGCTGCGGTGCTGATGGGTATCACGGCCCTGGCCCTGCACCGTAGCCTGCCGGAGCATCACAGCCATGCAGGCCTGCGGTATCCGGCCCTGATTGGCTCCGTGTTCCGCCTGTTCATCGAAGAGCCGGTGCTGCGCCTGCGCTCGCTGCTGGGCCTGCTGGCGTTCAGCCTGTTCGCGCTGTTCTGGACGCCCCTGGCATTTCTGCTGGCCAACGAGCCTTATCACTACTCCGACGCGGTGATCGGCCTGTTCGGCCTGGCGGGTGCGGCCGGGGCGCTTTCGGCCAACTGGGCCGGGCGGCTGGCTGACCATGGCAAGGGCTCGCTGGGGACCACGGTGGGGCTGGTGGTCTTGCTGCTGTCCTGGGTACCGCTGGGCTTTGCCGAGCAGTCCTTGCTGGCCTTGCTGCTGGGCGTGCTGATGCTCGACCTGGCCGTGCAGCTGGTGCATGTGAGCAACCAGAACGCGGTTATCGCCCTACGCCCCGAAGCGCGGACCCGTCTGAACGCGGGCTATATCACATGCTATTTCATCGGTGGCGCCCTGGGGTCGCTGCTGGGCACGCAACTGTTCCAGCGCCAGGGCTGGCCAGGCATCGTGCTGGCAGGCCTGGTGATTGGTGCGTTGGCGTTGATCGTTTGGTGGGTAGCCGCGCGTAAAGCCAAACCCGAAGCCTTGGTGCGCCAGTAGCCGTGCCTACGGGGGCTGCTTGGCGCGCAGCCCCGCCCTAAGACGCCCCCAAGGCTTTTGTCTGCGCCCATTACCTTAAGCGACTGATACTATGCGGGCTTTTTCACAGCCTGTGCCGCGCCTTCAGGAGCCCCACGCATGCCCCCGCCTCATCCTCGCTTGCCCCTTGGCCTTTTAAGCCTGGGCTTGGCCCTGCAATGCCCTGCGGCGTTCGCAGCCCAAGGGGTGCAACTGGACCCGCTTGAGGTATCCGATACCTACGGCAACGATGGCTACCAGGCACGTGAAGCTGCCGTGGGCAGTTTTCAGGCTGCCCCCCTGCTTGACACCCCGGCATCGATCAGCGTCTTCAGCCAGCCTTTGCTGGAAGATCGGCAGGTACGCCTGCTTAGCGAAGTGCTGCAAGGCGACGCTTCGGTGGGGGAAAGCTACGCACCGGTCGGGTACTACGAGAACTTCAACGTGCGCGGCTTCGAGCTCAACGCCGCCAGCAGCTACCGCCTCAACGGCCACACCCTTGTCGGCGAGCAGAACGTGGCCCTGGAGAACAAGCAGCAGGTGGAACTGCTCAAGGGTCTGTCGGGGCTGCAAAGCGGCGTGTCGTCGCCAGGCGGCCTGGTCAACTATGTAACCAAGCGGGCCGAGCCCGTGCGCCGGGTCACGGTGTCCACCAACGAGCAGGGCGAACGTTACCTGGCCACCGACGTCGGCGGCTGGTTCGGCGACCAGCAGCAGTTTGGCCTGCGGGTGAACCTGGCGCATGAGGACATCCGTTCCTATGTCGCGCATGCCGACGGCCAGCGTGATTTCGCGGCGCTGGCGTTTGACTGGCAGATCAGCCCGGACGCCACCTTGCAATTGGATGCCGATTACCAGCACCGCCAGCAACGCTCGGTACCGGGTTATCAGCTGCTGGGCGGCACGCGCCTGCCTCACGACGTGGACCCCAAGGACCGCCTGGCCTACCAGCAGTGGGCCAAGCCTGTGCAAACCGATTCGCTGAACCTGGGCGGGCGCCTGGAGTACCGCTTCAGCGAGGCCTGGACAGGCACCGTCAGCGCCTCACGCAGCCAGGCGGTGATCGACGACTACAGTGCCTTTGCCTGGGGGTCGGGCGAAGGCGCCTTTTTCAGCAGTGCCGGCGACTACGACATCTATGATTTTCGCAGCCCCGACGACACCCGGCGTATCGACGAAGCGCAGGCCACGCTCGATGGGCGCTTCGATGCGCTGGGCCTAGGCCACGCGTTGACCCTGGGCACCAGCGCCCAGCGCCGTACACTGGACCTGCGCCCGTACTACAACGTGTGGCTCGGCACCGGCACCCTGGGCGAAGTCGCGCCTGCCCTTCCCCCCTCAGATCAACCCGTCGGCGCCAGCGAAAGGCGCCTGGACAGCCGCCAGTACGGGCTCTTCGTCACTGACCGGGTGACGTTCAATGAGCACTGGCAAGCCATACTGGGCGCCCGGGAAGTGCGTCTGGATGAACGCACCTGGGACGAAACCGGCACTGCCGGGCGGCACACTCGCCAATATCAACTGCTGCCCAACGCAGCGCTGGTCTACAAACCTGCGCCAGACACCATCCTTTATGCCAGTTATGCCAAAGGGCTTTCGGCGGGCGGCACTGCACCTTGGTTTACCCAAAACGCTGCGCAGATCCTTGCCCCTACCCTCTCGCGCCAGCTGGAAGTGGGCCTCAAGCATGACTGGGAGGCGCTGAGCGTGAGCGCTGCGTTGTTCCAGATTCGTCAGGCGTACCAGTACGCGCGCCCTGACGGCGACGGCGTCTTCACCTATGTGCAGCAAGGCCAGCAGAAAAACACAGGGCTGGAACTCGGGGCCAGCGGTTGGGTGACATCCAACTTACAATTGCAGGCCAGCGCGGCCGCCATTCGTGCGCGGGTGGTGGGCAGCGGCACCGCTGAGCGTGAGGGGCATCAGGCCATCAACGTGCCAAGGTTCCGGGTAGCCCTGCAGGCGCAGTACAGCCTGCCGGTGCCAGGGCTGGCGCTCTTGGGCGGGGTCCGCTACAGCGCCCGCAAGTACGCCGACCATACAGGCAACGTGGCGGTGGGCGGGTATACCGTGTTCGACCTAGGCGGGCGCTATCAGACGCGCATCGGGGGGTATGACACGGCGCTGCGGCTGACAGTGGACAACGTCTTCGACAAACGTTACTGGCGGGATGTGGGGGATTATCTGGGGGATAACTACCTGTTCCAGGGGGCGCCGCGTACGGCACGGTTATCGGCTTCGGTGAGTTTTTGAGTTGTAGTGGGGTGAGTGGGATTACTAGCTTCGCAGCAGGCATTGCCGGGGGCCGCGGCGCGGCCCATCGCGGCACCAGGCCGCTCCTACAGGGATACCGCGTGCCCCCTGAGTTCACGCTGTACCTGCGTATTAACGACCCTGCACCACACCCGAAGGCTATTGAATCCAGCGTAGGAGCGGCCTTGTGCCGCGATGGGCCGCAGCGCGGCCCCGGCAATGCCTGCTCCAAAGCTGCAGCCCGTGCCTCACACACCACCGGCAACCCAAATAGCTACCCCAAAAACAAAAAGCCCCCGTGCTTTTCAGCACAGGGGCTCTTCGTAGAATGTGGCGGTGAAGAAGGGATTTGAACCCTTGATACGATTTCTCGTATACACACTTTCCAGGCGTGCTCCTTCGACCACTCGGACACTTCACCGTTTATCTTCAAGCCGTACGGCCTGTCGAGGTGCGCTAATTTAGTGAAAGACGTTTCCTTTGGCAAGCATTTTTTTCAGTTTTTTCATGCATTTGCATCCGGCCGTCGTCAGCGGCTGACTGGCCGGTCAGCCTTGCTGCTTTACCTGGCCTGCGCCGCTGGGTAACGTCAGCGCCACGCCAACAAAAGGACTCTGCCATGAGCGAGCTGATCACCTACCATGCCGAAGACGGCATCGCCACCCTGACCCTGAACAATGGCAAGGTCAATGCCATCTCGCCGGAGGTCATCGACGCGTTCAATGCAGCGCTTGATCGCGCCCTCGAGGCCCGGGCGGTGGTGATCATTACTGGGCAGCCAGGCATTCTGTCGGGCGGCTACGACCTGAAAGTCATGACCCGCGGTCCCAAAGAAGCCATCGAGTTGGTCACCGCAGGCTCCACCCTGGCGCGCCGTCTGTTGTCGCACCCGTTTCCAGTGGTGGTGGCCTGCCCGGGCAACGCCGTGGCCAAAGGGGCGTTCCTGCTGCTGTCGGCCGACTACCGCATTGGCGTCGAGGGCCCGTACAAGGTGTGCCTGAACGAAGTGCAGATCGGCATGACCATGCACCACGCGGGCATCGAACTGGCCCGTGACCGCCTGCGCCGCTCGGCCTTCCACCGCTCGGTGATCAACGCCGAAGTGTTCGACCCCCAAGGGGCGGTGGATGCAGGCTTTCTGGACAAGGTCGTGCCCGCCGAGCAACTGATGGATACCGCCTTGGCTGCAGCACAAGCGCTCAAGCAGCTGAACATGCTGGCCCACAAGAACACCAAGCTCAAGGTCCGCAAGGGCCTACTCGAAGCCCTGGACAAGGCTATCGAGCAAGACCAGCAACACATGGGGTGACCCCATCACCTGCACAGATCGCCCACTCAACCTACACCAAGGTTTGCCCCGGCCAGTGCACAGTCGTACACTGCCGGGCGACTGTCTGGTGTGAGTCGTACCATGCTTTACGTTCTTCGCATGTTCCTGCTGGCGCTGCATTTTCTCGCCGTTGGCGCCGTGGGGCTGATCATTGGCCTGTGCCGCCCGTTCAATCCCGACAACAGCCGCGTGTTCGCCCGGCTCTACAGCGTGCCGGCCACCTGGCTGATGCGCCTGAAGGTC
Source organism: Pseudomonas sp. DE0157 (assembly GCF_007678615.1). NCBI lineage: Bacteria > Pseudomonadati > Pseudomonadota > Gammaproteobacteria > Pseudomonadales > Pseudomonadaceae > Pseudomonas > Pseudomonas sp. DE0157. The sequence goes on along the minus strand of NZ_VEJN01000005.1, from coordinate 192,596 downwards.
CAGGCTCAGGTGGGGCCTTTGTGGGATCAGCCGCCTGGCTGCGTCATCATCGCCAACCACCAATCCAACTTCGACCTGTTCGTCCTGGGCCAGGTGGTTCCGCAACGCACCGTGGCCATCGGCAAGAAAAGCCTGGGCTGGATTCCGCTGTTCGGGCAGTTGTTCTGGCTGGGCGGCAACGTGCTGGTCGACCGCAAGAACGCCTACCAGGCCCGCAAGGCGTTGCAAAAGACCACCCGCGTCCTGCAGAACGACACCTCCATCTGGATATTCCCTGAAGGCACACGCAACGCCGGTGAACAGCTACTGGCGTTCAAGAAAGGCGCATTCCACATGGCCATCGAGGCCGGGGTACCCATCGTACCTGTGTGCGTGAGCCGCTATGCACACCGGCTGGACCTCAACAGCTGGCGCCGCCGGACGGTGATCGTGCGCTCCTTGCCCCCCATTGCTACCACCGGCATGACGCAACAAGACCTGCCTGCGCTGATCGAGCAGTGCCGCACGCAAATGCAGCAGTGCATCGACCGGATGGAAAACGAACTGCCCTGACCCGTTGCTCTCGCGCCCGCTACAGCCCAAGCTGTAAGGCGTGTTCAACCACAAGAAAGCGGGCAGTCATGGGGCGAGTCGTGGCAGCGGCGGTATACAGCGCCGGTAGGAAGGTCACCAACATCAGTATCGATGAAGGCAGCGAGTGGGCGCGCAAACCGGGCCACTTCGTGTGGATCGGGCTGGAGGAGCCCGACGCCGAAGCACTGGCCAACCTGCAGCGCCAGTTCAACCTGCACGAACTGGCCATCGAAGACGCCCTGGAGAAGCACAGCCGGCCGAAGCTGGAAACCTTCGGCGACGCCTTGTTCATCGTCACCTATTCACCCGTGCGCCAGCAGGGTCGGCTGGAGTTCATCGAAACCCACATCTTCGCCGGCACTGGCTACGTGATTACCTGTCGCAATGGCCATTCCAAATCCTATGCCCTAGTGCGCGAGCGCTGCGAAGCACGGCCGTTGCTGCTCGAACACGGGGAGGACTTCGTGTTGTATGCGCTGTTGGACTTCGTTACCGAAAACTACCAGCCTGTAAGCGAGGCGATTCACGGGGAGATCGAAGCGCTGGAGCAGAGCGTGCTGGGCGGTTCGCTGCTTGAAGCCGACATCCGTCGCCTGCACAGCCTGCGGCGCGATCTGCTGCGCCTGCGCCGCTATGTGGCGCCTATGGTGGAAGTGAGCGAAGAACTGCAGCGCCTGAGCTTTCCCTTCATCGACAAGAACATGCGCCCGTACTTTCGTGACGTCCAGATCCACGTGACCCGGCAGATGGAAGACCTGGCCGGGATTCGCGACATTGCCAGCCAGACCATCGAGATCGGCATGCTGCTCGAAGCGTCTCGCCAGAGCATCGTGCAGCGCAAGTTCGCCGCCTGGGCGGCTATTCTGGCCTTCCCCACTGCCATTGCCGGCATCTACGGGATGAACTTCCAGAACATGCCCGAGCTGAGCTGGCACTACGGCTATTACGTAGTCCTGGGGGTGATCGCGGCCGGGTGCACAGGCCTGTTCGCCAGCTTCAAGAAATCCGGCTGGTTGTAACCAAGATAGGGGTCACCGGGCGACCCCTGCCCTGTCAGGCCGCGTTGTGCTTGTTAGCCGGTTGCTGGATGAAACGCAACATCCATTCGCCTACCACGTCACCCTGATGTTCGGTGGCGAGGCTGGCGACGGCCTGCTGGTAGACCTCATCGCCTAGATGCGCCTGGCGTGCGTCGAGCAAGGCCCGGGAGTAGTCGTGTACGAACTCCGGGTGGCCTTGGAAACACAGCACCTGATCGCCGATGCAATACGCGGCGTTGGGGCAGAAATCACTGGACGCAATGACCGTGGCGCCTTTGGGCAATTCGGTCACCTGGTCCTGGTGACTGATCAGCAAGGTCAGCTCCGATACTTGAGGTTGCATCCATGGTGCACGCGCTGCCAGTGAATAACGGTGTACGCCAACGCCCCAGCCCTTCTCCGCTCGCTCCGCTTTGCCGCCCAAGGTCAACGCCAGCAGCTGGTGACCGAAACACACACCCAGCAGCTTCTCACCCCGGTCATACAGCTTGAGCAGATAAGCCTTGAGCGTCTGGATCCAGGGATCGGAACCGAACGAATCGGCCTTGCTGCCCGTCACAAGGTAAGCATCGAACTTAAGGTCATCGGCGGGATATTCACCGTTCATGACGTTGTAGACACTGAACTGTGCTGTGATCGGCTGACGGGCGAAGAGCTGCTCGAACATCCTGCCGTAGCCTTCGTACTGCGCCGTCAATTCCGGTCGCAGAACATCGGTTTCAAGGATGCAGATGCGTAACGACATAGGGATAGTCCTGAACGACATGGATGGAAAACAGCTGTAGAGCGTGACGCGAAAGGCACGTACAAGCAAGAGGGTCGCGCAGACGAACGGTGCGCTTTGGGCTGAGACAGCACAAAAACACCCAACCTGTCTAGGTGAAGCCTATCAGCGCGATGGCTTAATGCTTTAAAACGAAATGTTATAGGCCGCTGGCAGTTAGAACAAAGGGTTCTCAATATTGAATGATGTACGCCCTACTGTTGCAGTATGTCCACATTCATGAGGCAAGCCGTGCCGGCGCCAGTAGGGGCCATTGCGATCGACCCGACATGTGACAAGGAAGCCAACGGGTATTTAGGAATAACAACAAGAAGGCGGTCCGCCATGTTTAGACAATCGAAACTTCGCCAAGCTGGACTCATTCTTTTCGCAACCACGCTGTTGCTGATAGTGCCAAACCTGACACGTCTGTTCGGCTAAGGCGGGTGGTGGCGGTAGCAGGCGGGATAGCGGTAACCTGCTGGCCCTGATGGCCGGAGTATCCCATGCGCCCATGCATTGCCTTGGCAGCCTTGCTGTCGTGCCTGCCGCTGTCGGCGGCCCAACTGCACCTTGAACTTGGCACTGGCCAAAAGCAGTGGAGCAGCGAACAGTTGCTCGCACATCCCCAAGCCAAGACGGTGGACATTAGTGAGGACGTTTCCTATAAGCGCCCCATGCGCTATCGCGCAGTGCCCCTCGCGGCGCTGCTCAACGGTGTGCAGCCTGAGGACCACCTGCAGGCCATTGCAGCCGATGGCTTTGCGGCAGAAATGCCCGCTGGCCCTCTGCTTCAACCCGGCCCGGCGCAGGCCTGGCTAGCCGTCGAAGACCCAGCCGCCCCTTGGCCGCCCCTAGGTAAGGGAAAACCGAGTGCAGGGCCGTTTTATTTGGTGTGGACGGCGCCGCAAGCGAGCGGCATTCGCCCCGAACAATGGCCCTTTCAGATCTCCACGATACGTAAGCTAGCCTCTGTCGAGCAGCGCTTCCCGGCGTTGCTGCCGGACCCCGACCTGCCGGGCGACAGCCCCGTGCGACAAGGCTTTGCATTGTTCCAGCAGAACTGCCTGGCCTGCCACCGTCTGAACGGTGCAGGGGATGCGCAGGTAGGGCCTGATTTGAATGTGCCGCACAACCCGACCGAGTATTTCCAGCCGGGTTACCTGCGCATGCTGATTCGGGACCCACAACGCTTGCGGCAATGGCCCCAGGCGAAAATGCCGGGCTTTGCCCCAAGCGTGCTGAATGATCAGGAGCTCGATGCGCTGTTGGCCTACCTGCGGCACATGGCCACGCGCAAATCCTGAGAAAATCGGGCCGCAGGGCGGCCCAATGGCCTAGGCCGTGAGGCGCTCGTGCTTGACCCCCCACCCCTCCACTTCGCCTCCATAAGGCGTGACAACCTGTTCGAAGGCCTCCTCGAAGTCGCCAATGCCACCGTGGGTGGCGAACATGATTTTACTGAGTTCCAGGTGCCAGGCACCGTCGTCGAGTTCGGTTACCTGAGCGTTAAGCGACTCGCCACGAAACTCCCCGGCTGCGCGGCGCGCAGCGGCTTCATCCGGAAAAACGGCATAGAACTCGATGGGGTGGATCTGGGTGAAATCGAAGCCACCTGCCTTCATCTGGCGCAGGACGTTGCTGCTGATATCGTCGTGTTGGCTGCTCATGAATCGTCCTCCTGAATAACGCAGTGGATAGACTTTCCGTGCAAGGGCACCTGCCCTAAATCGTCGGGCAGTTCGAGCTGATACAAGACGCGGGTGGGAACGGTGCCGCCTGCGCAGCCGGCGGGCACCTTCATGCAGCGTAGTGCCCAGGCGGACGCTACGCAAACCGTGAATCAGGGCGCCTCTTCAATGCTGGTGATGGTGACGCCGCTGTGTTCTTTCAGCCAGCGCGCCGTGGGGGACACCGCGCGATCCTGAAAATCGTTGAGGTCCAGCTCATCCATGACCGGGAACAACCGCGTGCGGATGGCACGGGCAGCGTCTTCCTCGCTGGGGCGATGTTCGGCCTGCAGCACAATCGAGGTCGGTGCGCCTTTCTGGTCGGCAAAGATGACTTCCCACTCTTTCATCGAACGAGCCCTCTCAATCAAACGACACCTTATGCGATGCCTGAATAAATGACCTTGGCCCTTGGGGAATGTTCAGAAAGTTGAACACCCGTCGACCTGAGCCGCTAGGTAGCGGCTCGGGTCGGGGTGTAAACAGGGTTACTTCGGCGTGCCGTGCACCACCCCTGCCGTGTTGTCCAGCAAGCTCTTGGTGGCCGTCTGGATGTAGGCTTCGAGCTGCTTGAGCAGCTGCGGCTGGTCAGGGCTTTCGATGAGCTCGGCCTTGAACTCGCGACCCAGCTGATAGCGGTACAGGCGCGGGGTCATGTCCTTGGACTCGATCAGGATACGGTCGCCCTGTACCAGCCCCACGATCTGCTCGCTACCCGAAGGCTTGATCATGCCGATGCCTGGGTCGCCCTCAGGCAGGTTGAGCAAGTCGCGCCCCCAGCACTGATGGCGCGTCTGGCCGCCCAGGCGACCCATGATAGTCGGCACGATATCGACCTGGGTGCCCACGGTGTGGTTGACCGCACCGAATTTCTCCTGGATGCCTGGGGCGATCAGCAGCAGCGGTACGTTGAACCGCCCCAGGTCCAGTTCGGTGACCTGTTGATGGTTGCCGAAACCATGGTCCCCCACGATCACGAACAAGGTGTCCTTGAAATAGGGCTCCTTGCGCGCCTTCTCGAAGAACTGGCCCAAGGCCCAGTCCGAGTAGCGCATGGCCGTCAGGTGTTCATCCAGGCGGCCTTGCCCGGTGACCTTCTCCACCGGCAGGTCCTTGGGCAGGGCGTACGGCGTGTGGTTGGACAGGGTCTGGAGCAAGGCATAGATCGGCTTGCTGCCATCGTGCTTGGCCAGCTCCTGGTTGCCGCGGTCGAACATGTCCTGGTCGGACACGCCCCAGGTCGGGTCGGAGAACACCGGGTCGACGAAGTCCTGCCGGCCGATGAAGGTGGTCATGCCCTGGTTGCCGAAGAACCCGGACTGGTTGTCCCAGGCGAAGTCGCCGTTGTAGACGTACACGTCGTCGTAGTCGCGGGCGCTGAGCAAGGCCGGCAGCCCGGACAGCTTGTGACCGCCCTCCGGCGTCTGCATCAGGTACTCGAAGCCGGGCAGGTTGGGGAAGCACGCCATGGTGGCGAACATGCCCTGGTGGGTGTGGGTGCCGTTGGAGAAGAAGCGATCGAACAGCAGCCCTTCCTTGGCCAGCTTGTCGAAGTAAGGGGTGATGTTGTTGGGGCTGCCCAGCGCGCCGACCGAATGGCCCGCGAAGCTCTCCATCAGGATCACCACCACGTTCTTGATGGGCAGGGTGCCCTCGGCCGGCGGCATGAAGTCGCGGCGCACGGCCGCTTCGTCGGCATCGACCAGGGTGTCATGGGGGGTCAGCAGTTGCTGGCGCACGGTCTGGGTCGCCAGGTTCTGCTCCAGCACCGGTTTCCAGATGTTGGCGCGGTCCTCGCCGAAGCGGCTCTTGGCTGCGTCGATCAGGGTCAGGGTGCCGTTGAGGCCCAACTGGTTGACGAAGTTCGAATCGGTGGTGAACGCGTCACCCCAGCGCATGGGCGGGCCTTGACGCAGGGTGCCACGGGCGGCGATCACGGCCACCAACAGGATCACCATGAACACCGCCAGGCGGTAATACCAAGCGGCCACCGGCTGGGTGCCGATGCCCCTGGTCAGCCGGTCGACACCCTTGAACAGCAGGCTGAGCAGCCAGGTCCCGAACACCCACGCCAGCAGGTAGCGCACCACTGGGAAGCCGTACCAGAGCATGCTCATGACGGTCTTGGGGTCTTCCTTGATGTACTGGAACACCAAGCCGTTCAAGCGCTGGTGGAACTCGCGATAGAAGTCCAGTTCCATCAGGCCCAGGAACATCACCACGCTGGCGGTGAGCGTCAGCCAGAAACGGAATACGCCCCGCCGGGCCATGGCCCAAGGGCTGAGCAGCGCCAGCAGCAGCGGAATGCTGATGTACACCACCACCCGAAGGTCGAAGCGCAGGCCGTTGACGAACCCTTCGGCGACCGTGGCCGCTGGCGTGTCGCCAACCATGTCGCTGTTGTAGACCAGCAGCGCCAGGCGCACGAGGCTGAGCATCAGCATGATGACCAGCGCGCTGAGCAGCGTATAGGCCAGGTGGGATTTGAGGGTCGGCGAGAACGGCGCTCGCGCGCGCCATTGCTTCAAGGCGTCCGGGTTGGCCATGAACAGGAAGGTCCTAGAAATGCGGTTTGCGAAGAAGGCGCTGGCGCAAGACCAGCGCAGCATTGTGCGGGTGCGGATTCTGTTTAATTCATTGTGAAAATTTTGTCACGGCCTGGATTGCCTCTGGCGCCATGGGGGCACAGAGTGCTGGTTTCAGAGCCGGCCTGTGCCGCGCGGCCCGGCAATGGCCCAAATCACCAGCCCCACGACCGGCAGCAGGGCAATCAGAAGAATCCACAACACCTTGACCCCCACTTCGCGGTCACTCTTGTAGACGTTGATGATGGCCCAGATATCCAGGGCAAGAATGATCAGACCTACGAGGCTGTTGAACATCGATCCCATACCGCGTACTCCAGTTGATGAGTGTATTGCTGCATAGCATAGCCCCCTATCGGTTCAATAGAAGGGAATCCTTGGCGCCGCCTGCAGGTCACTGCCTATGATGCATCGACATTCCGATCAGAGGTTCTGCATGCCACCTGCCCACAGCCACAGCGCCACCCCGCCCTCGCCGTTCAGCGTGTGGCGACAACAGATAGCCAACAATCCCTGGGTCGGTGCAGGCCTTGCGCTGAGCCTGATGGCCGTCGTGATTCTGCTGGGTGCGAGCCTGTGGAATGCGGTCAACGGCGATCATTCCGAAAACCTGCACCTGGCCGCGCTCGGGGGCCTGTCCGGCTTTGGCGCCACCGCGTTGGGCGCTGTGCTGGCCGTGGTGTTGCGTGATGTCAGTAGCCGTAACCAGGACGTGATGCTGGGGTTCGCTGCCGGCATGATGCTGGCAGCTAGTTCTTTTTCGCTGATTTTGCCGGGTCTGGACGCGGCGCGGGAGATCACCGGCAGTGGGCCGGGTGCGGCCTTCATCGTAGTCGTCGGCATGGGGCTGGGCGTGCTGCTGATGCTGGGCCTGGACCGTTTCACGCCGCACGAGCATGAACGCGTCGGCGTGGTGGGGCCGGAAACCGAACGGTTCAGCCGGGTCTGGCTGTTCGTGCTGGCCATTACCCTGCACAACTTGCCCGAGGGCATGGCCATTGGGGTGAGCTTCACCAACGGCGACATGAACATCGGCCTGCCGCTGACCACCGCCATCGCCATTCAGGACATCCCGGAGGGCCTGGCCGTGGCGCTGGCGCTGCGGGCGACCGGGCTGTCCAACCTGAAGGCCGCACTGGTCGCCATTGGTTCAGGAGTAATGGAGCCATTGGGCGCGGTCATCGGGCTGGGCATTTCCACCGGCTTTGCCGTGGCCTACCCTATCAGCATGGGGCTGGCGGCGGGGGCGATGATCTTCGTGGTGAGCCACGAGGTCATTCCCGAAACCCACCGTCACGGCCACCAGACCTCCGCCACGCTCGGCTTGATGGGCGGTTTTGCGGTGATGATGTTCCTGGACACCGCATTGGGTTGACAGCGCCGTTGCCCGCCTGCCAGGGCCGCGTACGACGCGCTCAGACGTGCAGGGCGACCTTCAGGGCCTCCAGGGCGGGCTCGGCCTTGATGCCAAGTTCAGCGGCCAGCGCCTGGACCCGCTCCAGGTCATGCTGGCCAACCATGACCATCTGCAGCTCATCATCGAGCAATTGGCTGAAATCGAGCAGCACGTAGCCACCGGCTTCCTTGTTGAGCGCCCCCATCTGCACCTGGATACGGTTGAGCGCCACGAGCGGCTCGGTGCGTGCCAGCTGCTTGGGCTTGAGGGTGAGCGGCACGCTCTTGTCGAACGAGTCGCTGATCTGCTGGAACAGCTCCTGATAGGTGTCAGCCTGGAATACCACGGTGTCAGGCAGGCTGCCGAGTACTACCCACTCGCCCAGTGGGATGGGAAAGCTGTCGTCGTAGTTGATGTCGGGGTTGGCGGCCAGGAAAGCGGCGGGGTCGGCGTAGGCCTGGGCAGCCTCGTCGGCAATGCGCTCGATGTCTTCTTCGCGCAGGCAGCCTGCGCTGATAAGGCGGATGAATTCGAGCAACTGAGTTTTCATGAAGGGGGGCCTGTGGCGATGGCAAAGTCGCCAAGGATAGCCGCAAACGCCCCCTGCCGGTTAGCCTGCCAGCGCTTGCAGGCGTGCGGTGGCGTCCACGGCGCCCATGGTCTGGGCTGCCATCAGTGCGTTTGCACCGCGCACATCCTGCAAGGCAGGGTTGGCACCCTGGGCCAGCAGGTACTCAAGGATCTCTACACGGTTGAACATGGCGGCCAACATCAGGGCCGTGCGTCCATCCTGGGCAGCGGCATCGACCGGTACACCGTTTTCCAGCAACAGGCGGATCATGGCCATGTCCCCTTTGAAAGCGGCACCGGCGATGGGGAGCTGGCCGTTGTCGTTGGCAATGAGCGGATCGGCCCCGTGGTTGAGCAACACCTGAACGGCGTCATGGTGGCCGTGGTAGCTGGCCAGCATCAGCAGGGTGTCGCCCTTGTGATTACGCAGGTTCACCGGCAGACCGCTTTGCAGCAGGCGCTCCAGCATCTGGGCATCGCCTTGACGGGCCTTGTCGAACACTTGTGCGGCAAAAGCAGCCGCTTCATCGGTAGACATTTGAGCAGGCTGAGCGGACGCAGTCTGGGTGGACATAAGGAACCTCCTGGTAGAAATCGTTGCCCAAGTGTTTGTCAGGCCCTTCCTGCGCGTCAAAGGTTCCGTTTCTATCGAGCCCATAGCGTTGATTGGCTTGCCGTGCAAAATGCACTGTGCAAAATGCATGACCTTGCAGCTTGCACGGAAGGCATTCTCTAAATGTAGTCCAACCCCCTGATTTAACTGGATTTTTCCTACGTTCAGTTTCTGGCACGGTCGCTGCAATCTATCTAGACATCGATTGCCACACACCTTGTCAGGAGTAGTCATGAACCTTATCCAGGAAAAATTCGTCTCGGTGTTCCCTGCTTACCAAGTCGCGACTCAATCACGTCCTGACGGCGGCATCTTGCTGACTCTGCGTGCGGCCGACGGCAAGGTTACCCGCCGTGTACTGACCTACACCCAACTGCACAGCGCCGAGCAATTGTCCTGGGCCATCAGCGCCATTCGCCGCGACTTGGCCGAACAAGCCAGCGAGTTGCCAGTGATCTCGATGTTGCAGAGCCAGCAGCGTTTTGCATTGCCGACTTATCGCTGATTCTTGCACTGCCCCCGAAAGCGACCAAATTCAAGGTGGGAGCGGCCTCGTGCCGCGATAGGCCGCAACGCGGCCCCAACGATATGAGCTGTGAAGCTGAAATCTTGGGGCCGCTGCGCGGGCCATCGCGGCACGAGACCGCCCCTACAGGGGCATTACATGCCTCGGGCGCAAGGTCACAACTCGTCTATCCCCAGAAACGCCCGCGCACTCGCGTCGCCGGTAAATGCCAGCTGACTCCCCGCTTCAGTTGCAAATAGCCTGAACGCCAGGCAAAACGGCGCCTCCCCCAGCTCAAGCCAGCGCCGCGTCCCCGCAGGCACGCATAACTGGTCGCCCTTCTCGCACATCACCGAATACACCTCGGCGCCTAGGCGCAGGCCAACCTGCACGCGTCCGCTCACCACGACGATCACTTCGTCGGTATCAAGCACATGCTCATCGCGCAGGTCCGGGCCTTGATCCTCGACCCCGTCACGGTTGATCACCCCATGGGCCCGGCAACCGTGGGTGGTCATCATGTGATCGAGATGGGCCTGGCAGGCATCCATCATCTCATCGTGCAAGGTGCCCGGACGCACCCGCAGCCCGTGCTCGGCCTGCATGAGCGACACCCCATGCTCGGCCAGTGCTGCCGTGATGTCTTCGGCATGGGTCAGCACCTTGTTGGGCAACTGCGGGGTGGAAGGGTCGAATACGCAGAGGATGCTCATCGTAAGGTCCTGTTGGGTTGCGAATGAAAGGCCATGATAACGGCTGCCGACAGTGCTGCGACGCTGGCCATACCAAAGGTGAGCCCGGGGCCGAGCATGTTCCAGCTATAGCCGGCGTACAACGCGCCCAGGGCACCACCGGTACCCGACAGCGCAGCGTACAGGGCCTGGCCCTGCCCCTGCTGCCTGGCGCCGAAACTGCTCTGCACGAAGGCGATGCTGGCCGCGTGAAAGCAGCCGAAAGTGGCCGCATGCAGCAACTGCGCGCCCACCAGTACGCCCGGCTGCGCTGCCAGATTGCCCAGCAACAGCCAGCGCACGGCGGCTAGCACGAAGCTTGCGAGCAGCACCCGGCGGACGCTGAACCGTGCGAACAGGCGACTCATGAGCATGAACATCACCACTTCCGCCACCACCCCGAGCGCCCACAGCAGGCCAATGGCCGTTCGGCTGTAACCCAGGTGCTCCAGGTGCAGGGTGAGGAAGGTGTAGTACGGCCCATGGCTCAATTGCATCAGCGCCACACAGACGTAGAACGCCAGGACTCCAGGGGCGCGCAGCTGCATGAGGAAACCCCCGGCCCCGTGTCGCTCACCGTGCTCGACGGGCTGGGCATTGGGTACCCAGAGGCTGGCGGCCACGATACCGGCCATGATCAGGACCAGGGCCACGGGATAGATGTCCAGGCTCAGCCATTCGAGCAGGCGCCCAAGCCCCACCACGGTGAGGATGAACCCAATCGACCCCCACAGCCGGACCTGGCTGTAGCGCGACGTCTGGCCATGCAGGTGCGCCAGCGTAATCACCTCGAACTGCGGCAGCACCGCGTGCCAGAAGAACGCATGCAAGGCCATGACCATCGCCAGCCAGGCGTAGCTCTTGCCGAAGAAGATCAGGCTGAAGGTGGCCAGCGTGCACAACGCCCCAAGCCGCACGATCAGCAGGCGCTGCCCGGTCCGGTCCCCCAGCCAGCCCCACAGGTTAGGCGCTATGCAGCGCATCAGCATGGGAATGGCCACCAGTTCGCCGATGCGCGCGGGCGCAAAGCCCAGGTGGTCGAAGTACAGCGCCAGGAACGGCGCCGTGGACCCCAGCAAGGCGAAATAGAACAGGTAGAAACTGGACAATCGCCAGTAGGGTATCGGCTGCATGGGGTTGCCTTGGGAAGCAGGGCCTGTCGGCGGTGACTCAGCTGCGCGAGCTACCGCCGCGAGAAAACAGGCCCAGATGGGTCAGAGCTGGCCCAGCACCGGCGTGTTCACCTTCACCTCGGCGTTCTGGGCACGGTGGCGCAACAGGTGATCCATCAGCGCGATGGCCATCATCGCCTCGGCGATCGGGGTGGCGCGAATGCCTACACAGGGGTCATGCCGGCCTTTGGTGATGACGTCCACCGGGTTGCCGTCAACGTCCACCGAGCGGCCCGGCACGGTGATGCTCGAGGTAGGCTTCAATGCCAGGTGGGCAACGATCGGCTGGCCCGAAGAGATACCACCCAGAATGCCGCCTGCGTTGTTACTGAGAAAACCCTGCGGGGTCATCTCGTCGCGGTGCTCGGTGCCGCGCTGCGCAACGCTGGCAAAGCCTGCACCGATTTCCACGCCTTTCACGGCATTGATGCTCATCAGCGCATGGGCCAGCTCGGCGTCCAGACGATCAAAAATCGGCTCGCCCAGGCCCGGCATGACGCCTTCGGCCACCACGGTGATCTTGGCGCCTACCGAATCCTGATCCCGGCGCAGCTGATCCATGTACGCCTCAAGCTCCGGCACCTTGCTCGGGTCGGGGCTGAAGAAAGCGTTCTGCTCCACCGAGTCCCAGGTCTTGAAAGGGATCTGGATCGGGCCCAGCTGGCTCATGTAGCCGCGCACGGTGATGCCCTGGGTGGCCAGGTACTTCTTGGCGATGGCGCCGGCGGCCACGCGCATGGCGGTTTCGCGGGCCGAACTACGCCCGCCTCCACGGTAGTCGCGGGTGCCGTATTTGTGGTGATAGGTGTAGTCGGCGTGGGCCGGGCGGAACAGGTCCTTGATGGCCGAGTAGTCCTTGGACTTCTGGTCGGTGTTGCGGATCAGCAGGCCAATGGAGCAACCGGTGGTGCGCCCTTCGAACACGCCTGAGAGGATTTCCACCTCATCGGGTTCCTGGCGCTGGGTGGTGTGGCGGCTGGTGCCGGGCTTGCGCCGGTCCAGGTCGCGCTGCAGGTCGGCAAGGGAGATCTCAAGGCCTGGCGGGCACCCATCGACAATGGCGACCAACGCCGGGCCATGGCTTTCGCCAGCGGTGGTGACAGTGAACAGCTTGCCGTAGGTATTGCCGGACATGGACGCTCCGCGAGATCTGCCTGAAGTGAAGGAAAGCGGCAGTATACAGGTGGATTGCCCGCGTGTGCGGGCCGGTTGGCGAGCGCGTCGTTCCGGGCGATGCGGGGCCTTGGGCCTGGCTTAGAACCTTCCTCGGCCACTGTAGGTCAAAGTGCTATCTCCCCTGTGTAGTTGCGCACGATGCCGCGTTTCATTGCCCTGCTTTGCCTGCTGTTGACCACCCTTTGCCATGCCGCCACCCCGACCGTTCTGCACCGCCCGATCGACCTGGACACCGGTCAGGGCGTATTACACGGCAGCCTGTTGTTACCCCAACAGGACACCCCGCCGCCGGTGGTGCTGATCATCGCAGGCTCCGGGCCCACTGACCGCGACGGCAACAACCCGGCTGGCGGGCGCGTGGACAACTTGAAGCGCCTGGCCTTGCTGCTGGCCAATGCGAATATCGCCAGCGTGCGCTACGACAAGCGCGGCGTGGCCGCCAGCCAACCGGCTACGCCCGATGAACGCGACTTGAGCGTGGAGCGTTATGTCGCCGACGTGGTGGCCTGGGGCCATAAGCTCAAGGCCGACCCCCGCTTCGGCTCGTTGATCCTGATCGGCCACAGCGAAGGTGCGCTGATCGCCAGCCTGGCCGCCGAGCAGGCCGGGGCCAGTGCGGTGATCAGCCTGGCCGGCAGCGGCAGGCCCATGGCCGAAGTGGTGCGCGAGCAGCTTGCCGAGCGCCTGCCGCCTGCGCAGCTGGCCCGTGGCAGTGCCCTGCTTGACCGCCTGGAAGCCGGCCAGACCAGCCTGGACGTACCCGCACCGCTGCGCCAGGTGTTTCGCCCCAGCGTGCAGCCCTACCTGATCACCTTGTTCCGGCAGGACCCGGCAGCCGCGTTTGCGCGGCTGCCTATGCCGGCGCTGATCGTGCAGGGGCGCAACGACGTGCAGGTGGACGTGGCCGATGCGCAGAAGCTCAAGGACGCCAAACCCGATGCCCACCTGGTGCTGATCGAGGGCATGAACCACATGCTGCGCATCAGCCCCAAGGACATGAGCGAACAGCGCGAGAGCTACCAGAACCCGCAGTTGCCATTGGCACGGGAGCTGGGCGAGCAGATCGTCACGTTCATTCGCCAGTTGCCACCGGCCTGATCGACGGGCTCAGGTCTGGGCAGCGGCGGCCGATAAAGCGTGCATAGCCAAGGACATGCCCTGATGACCACACCACCTGCTGCCACAGAGCCGGCTGAAGAGCCTCAAAACACTCCCGCCCTGCCCTGGGCGGACCTGGCCGTCGAGCATCACCAGTTGCTGCGCCTGGCGCCGCTGCCTGGCGACCGCGTAACCGGCGCCCGACCCCTGCGTTTCGTGCAGTTCGGCTATGCCGAGCGCCACGACCCGGCCCACAGCCTGCTGCGCATGCAGATTGCGTTGCCCGGCCAGAAGGTGCACAAGGGCCATAACCAGGTGGACATACGCGTAGATCACCAGGCGCGGTGCGTGCGCCTTGGTGATGAGCATGGTCTGCAACTGGAGCCGGTCAATCGCGGCCTGGGCCGCTTCCTGCTGGCCCAGGCCGCCCAGTGGCTACAGCGCAAATGGCCGAATTACCGTGTAGAGGCCTTCGCGCTGCCGAGCAAGGATGCGCTGGAGGAGGACTCGCGCCTGCGCCGGGACCAGTGCCTGCGCGGGGTAGGCCTTGAGGTGCAGTACGAAGACGGGCAGGTGCTCAAAGGCCGAACGGCCGAGACCCGGGTAGACCAGCTGGAGGTAGGCTGGAACAGCGAGCGCGTGCAGCGCCTGGGCCTTCTCGATGCCGCGCAGTTGTTGCAGCAGGCAGACCAGCAGTTGCAGGAAGGCGAGGCCCGCTTGCGCGAGCGTGATGAGCGTGTGGCCAAGTACCAGCGCGAAGACAGCGGCTTGCGGTTCACCATCACCTGCCTGGTGGCCTTTGCACTGTTTCAGGCCGGGCTGCTGATCTGGATCGCCACGCGTTGAAACCCTGGGCCTGGCGTTTCATGGGCCCCAGGTGTTTTGAAAACGGGTTGGGCGAAACGGGCGCCTGACACCCGTTGCGCCCACGCGCCCTCAGACGCGGCCTTTGAACAACGCCTGATGCTGACGGCACTGCTCGGCGGTGAGCATGAATACCCCATGCCCGCCGCGCTCGAATTCGAGCCAGGCGAAATCGACTTCCGGGTACAGCGCCTCGACATGAACCTGGCTGTTGCCCACCTCCACGATCAGCAAGCCCTTTTCGGTCAGGTGGTCGGCCGCATCGGCCAGCATGCGCCGTACCAGGTCCAGACCATCAGCACCGCAAGCCAAGCCCAGCTCCGGTTCGTGGTGGTATTCGGCCGGCATGTCGTCGAAGTCTTCGGCATCCACGTACGGCGGGTTGGACAGGATCAGGTCGAAGCGCTGGCCCGGCAGCCCTTCGAAACCGTCGCCCTGCACGGTGTACACCCGGCCATCGAGGCCATGGCGCTCGATGTTCTGGTTGGCCACTTCGAGCGCTTCGAACGACAGGTCGGCCAGCACCACCTCGGCCTGCGGGAAGACGTCGGCGGCGACGATCCCGATGCAGCCGGAGCCGGTGCACAGGTCCAGAATGCGGCCTGGCTCAGCGCCCAGCCACGGCTCAAGGCGCTTTTCCAGCAGTTCGCCAATGGGAGAGCGCGGCACCAGCACGCGCTCATCGACAATGAACGACATGCCACAGAACCAGGCCTCGCCCAGCAGGTAGGCGGTGGGTACCCGTTCTTCGATGCGGCGCTTGAGCAAGTGCTGCAGCTGTACGCGCTCGGCATCCTCGAGCATGCAGTCCAGGTAGCTGTCGGCCACCTCGAACGGCAGGTGGACCGCCCCCAGCACCAGCAACCGGGCTTCATCCCAGGCGTTGTCGGCACCATGGCCGAAGAACAGGTCGTGCTCATGGAAGCGGCTGACCGCCCAACGGATATAGTCGCGCAGCGTGCGCAGACGGGATGTGATCACGGGAAACTCCTAATTCAGACTGGCCGAAAGTCTAACAGCCCAGGCCCCGGATTTGTTCCCTGCAATCGCCTGTACGGTAGCCACAAGCCAGCAACCACGCCACTTGCGTTGTCAACCATTCCCATTGTCGCCAAGGCAGGGGAGAATAGGCGCACAAAAGCCCTATACCAAGGAGCCCTTGATGTCCGTTCCAACCACGATGTTCCGCCTCACTGGCCGCGATTACCCGCCGGCCAAGCTGAGCCAAGCCAGCCTGATCATCATTGATGCGCAGAAGGAGTACCTCACCGGGCCCCTGGCGCTGTCGGGCATGGATGAGGCCGTGGCCAACATCGCCAGGTTGCTCGATGCCGCGCGCAAGAGCGGCCGTCCGATCATCCATGTTCGCCATCTGGGCACCGTTGGCGGGCGCTTCGACCCCCAGGGCCCTGCGGGTCAGTTCATTCCGGGGCTCGAACCGCTGGAAGGCGAGACCGTGATCGAAAAACGCATGCCCAATGCCTTCAAGAACACCAAACTGCACGAGACGTTGCAGGCACTCGGCCATCTCGACCTGATCGTCTGCGGCTTCATGAGCCACTCCAGCGTCAGCACCACCGTGCGCCGTGCCAAGGACTATGGTTACCGGTGCACCCTGGTGGAAGATGCCTCGGCCACCCGTGACCTGGCTTTTAACGACCAAGTGATTCCAGCGGCGCAGATTCACCGGTGTGAAATGGCCGTGATGGCCGACAACTTCGCGTGCGTGGCGCCGACGGCCAGCCTGATCTGACTCGATCAGGAGGGTGGCGGCAGGCAGGAACCGGAGGTGTGATTGTGGGTCGAAGGGCCCATACCCCTACAGGAGAGCAGGATGAAGCTCAAAGGCAGTATCGACGCCAAGCGCCTGCGCCCGCGCGAACCGCGCAGCTGGGGCGCACGCCTGGGTGCTGCGCTTTCCGCGCTGCTGGCCACCCTCGGTGTGTTGCTGGCCATGGCCGGCGTGGCCGGGCTGTTGGGCAACTACCCTGCCCTGGCCGAACTCAACGCCAACAAGCCGCTTGCCGCCACCTTGACGGTGGTGGGGCTGTTGATGCTGTGGCTTGGCGTACGCTTCTGGCGCCTGAGCCGCATCCGCCTGCGCCGGGCTCGGGAGCTGAACATGTCGCCTCACTTGATGAAAAAGCATGAGTGAGGTTCCTGCAAACGCTGCCCCCTGTAGGAGCGGCCTTGTGCCGCGATGGGGCGCGCAGCGGCCCCAGGATTTCAGCTTGGCAACCTATATCGCCGGGGCCGCTGCGCGCCCCATCGCGGCACAAGGGCCGCTCCTACAGTAGTCCACCGTCCCCCTTCCCCACCTAACCACCATGGCTGCACACCGCCGCACACTCGCGTAAACTACGCCGCCCACGTGGAGGCATCATGCAAGACGACGATTTTTCCCTGTTCAAGGCCGAAGTGCGCGGCGTCAAGCCGATCACGCACGACCGTGCCGAGGTCGGCAAGCCCAAGGCCGATCGCCAGAAGCTGGCCGGCCTGCGCCAGTCGGCGACCGTGTCCAGCGACAAGGCGTTGGTCATCGATGGCATGTCCGACCAGTTCGTCATCGACGTGGGCGCCGAAGACGAATTGATGTGGCGCCGGGACGGCGTTCAGGAAACCCAGCTGCGCAAGCTCAAGCTTGGGCAGATACCGTTCGAAGGCAGCCTTGACCTGCACGGCATGACCGTGGAAAAGGCGCGCGAGACACTTTGGGATTTCATCGCCGAAGCGACCCGCCTGGAAGTACGCTGCGTGCGGGTCACCCACGGCAAGGCGGCACGCCTGGATGGCAAGCGCCCCATGATCAAGAGCCACGTCAACACCTGGCTGCGCCAGCACCCGCAAGTGCTCGGCTTTGCCTCCTGCAGTGCCCGCCACGGGGGCACCGGCGCCGTCTATGTGATGCTCAAGCGAACCATGCTCGAAGGCCGCGACGAGTAACGCCGCGCTTGCAGCGCCGCCCTTGCCGCCGTAACCTTCGTTTTTGCGATTTTTCCCACAGGTAGATCCATGTCCCTGGAACAGAACTACACCGAGATCCTCAGCCAGATTGGCGAGGACGTCTCCCGTGAGGGCCTGCTCGACACGCCCAAGCGGGCTGCAAAGGCGATGAAGTATCTTTGCCGCGGTTATGAGCAAACACTGGAAGAAGTGACCAACAACGCGTTGTTCAGTTCCGACAACAGCGAAATGGTGCTGGTCCGGGACATCGAGCTGTATTCGATGTGCGAGCATCACATGCTGCCCTTCATCGGCAAGGCCCACGTGGCCTACCTGCCCAAGGGCAAGGTGCTGGGCCTGTCGAAAGTGGCGCGTATCGTCGACATGTACGCCCGTCGCCTGCAGATCCAGGAAAACCTCAGCCGCCAGATCGCCGATGCCGTACAGCAGGTCACCGGTGCCGCCGGCGTTGCCGTGGTCATCGAGGCCAAGCACATGTGCATGATGATGCGCGGTGTGGAGAAACAGAATTCGAGCATGATCACGTCGGTGATGCTGGGTGAGTTCCGCGCCAACGCGGCCACCCGCAGCGAGTTCCTCAGCCTGATCAAGTAACCGGCTGCGTCACCCAGGCCGACCCCTGCCGGTCGGCCTTTTTCATTTCAGGAGTTTGTAGATGATCGTCAAAGCCCTGCGGGTTGGCCTCGGCCAGCTTATCGTATTCGGCGACTGGGTCAGCCGCCCGGCCAAGCGCAAGCGCGACCCAGCAGCCCAGGCCGGCGTGGACGAGGCGGCCAAGGGCCTGGCGCTCTACCAGTTCCATGCCTGCCCATTCTGCGTCAAGACCCGCCGTACCTTGCACCGCCTGAACGTGCCGGTGGCGTTGCGCGACGCCAAGAACGACCCCGTGCACCGCCAGGCCTTGGAGCAAGGCGGTGGCCGGATCAAAGTGCCATGCCTGCGCATCGAGGAAGCGGGCAAGGTGACCTGGATGTATGAGTCCAAGGCCATCATTGCTTACCTGGATGAGCGGTTTGGTAAGCATTGAGTCACTGAGCGAGATCGTGTAGGAGCGGCCTCGTGCCGCGATGGGCTGCGCAGCAGCCCCAGGATTTCAGCTCCGCAACTCATATTGCCGGGGGCCGCTACGCGCCCCATCGCGGCCGGTCCGGCGCCCCGGCAAGGCCGCTCCCGGACCTCGTGGCTCACCCCACCATCGGCACATGCCGCGGATGGCTGCTCACCCGCTCCAGCCAGGCGCGCACGGCCGGGTAATCCGTCAGGTCGAAACCGCCTTGCTGCGCCACATGGGTGTAGGCATACAACGCCACATCGGCGATGGAATACTGGTCACCCACCAGATACGGGGTCACCAGCAACTGCCGCTCCATCACACGCAGCGCCTTGTAGCCGCCCTTGTGCAACTTGCGGTACTCCTCGACGCGATCATCCGGTAGCCCCAGATAGAACTGAATGAAGCGGGCCACGGCGATATACGGCTCATGGCTGTATTGTTCGAAGAACTGCCACTGCAGCACCTGGGTGCGCAGGCG
The DNA here is from genome assembly GCF_007678615.1 of Pseudomonas sp. DE0157. Classification (NCBI taxonomy): domain Bacteria; kingdom Pseudomonadati; phylum Pseudomonadota; class Gammaproteobacteria; order Pseudomonadales; family Pseudomonadaceae; genus Pseudomonas; species Pseudomonas sp. DE0157. The sequence continues at coordinate 173,284 of NZ_VEJN01000005.1, read as the reverse complement.
CGGCTCGGCTGGCAGGAACTCGCTGCCGTCGGCCAGGTAGTTAAGGATGGCATTGGATTCCCACAGGTAATTGCCGTCCTCGAGCTGCAACACCGGCACCTTGCCGTTGGGGTTCATGGCCAGGAACTCGGGCGTCTCGGTCTCGCCCTTGAGGATGTCCACCGGGTGCCACTCATAAGGCCGCTCCAACAGGCTGAGCATCAACTTGACCTTGTAGCAGTTACCCGATTGATAATCGCCGTAAACCTTGTACATCACCCCTACCCCTGCAATGCCGTCATACCAGAGCGCCTGATAGTTAACGACTGTATGGTTAAAAGCAATGATCGCTGTATCGCTGCTGTCACCTCGCCTGGCGTTAGTCTGATAACCACGGCGTATACCCTTACAAGGATTTTTTCATGACCGATGCCACCTCCGCTCGCCTTCGCCCCCTGGCAGATACCTCGCCCTCGGCGGTGGTCGCAGGCTTCATCGCCATGCTCACCGGCTACACCTCCTCGCTGGTGCTGATGTTTCAGGCCGGGCAAGCGGCTGGCCTGACCACTGCGCAGATATCCTCGTGGATCTGGGCGCTGTCGATCGGCATGGCGGTCTGCAGCATCGGCCTGTCCCTGCGCTACCGCACGCCCGTGACGGTGGCCTGGTCCACGCCCGGCGCGGCGCTGCTGATCACGAGCTTGGGCGGGGTGAGCTACGGGGAGGCCATCGGCGCCTACATCACCTGTGCAGCGCTGGTGCTGGTCTGTGGGCTGACCGGCAGCTTCGAGCGCCTGGTCAAGCGTATTCCTGCCTCGCTGGCATCGGCGCTGCTGGCCGGCATTCTGTTCAAGATCGGCAGCGAGATCTTCGTCGCCGCCCAGCACCGTACCTTGCTGGTGCTGGGCATGTTCTTCAGCTATCTGCTGGTCAAGCGCCTGTCACCGCGCTACTGCGTACTGGCCGCGCTGCTGGTGGGCACGGCCCTGTCCGGCGCCCTGGGGCTGCTGGACTTCAGTGGCTTCGCGCTGGAAATGGCAACGCCGGTGTGGACCACGCCGCACTTTTCGCTGGCAGCCACCATCAGCATCGGCATTCCGCTGTTTGTGGTGGCAATGACCTCGCAGAACATGCCGGGCATTGCCGTGCTGCGGGCTGACGGCTACCAGGTACCGGCCTCTCCATTGATTTCAGCCACCGGCCTGGCTTCGTTGCTGCTGGCCCCGTTTGGCTCGCACGGGGTGAACCTGGCTGCCATCAGCGCGGCCATCTGCACCGGGCCGCATGCCCACGAAGACCCAAACAAGCGCTACACCGCGGCCGTATGGTGCGGCGTGTTCTACGGAGTTGCCGGCGTGTTCGGGGCGACGCTGGCGGCGTTGTTCGCGGCCTTGCCCAAGGAACTGGTGCTGTCGATCGCGGCCCTGGCCCTGTTTGGTTCGATCATGAATGGCCTGACGGTAGCCATGAGTGAAGCACGCGAGCGTGAAGCGGCCGTCATCACTTTCATGGTCACGGCCTCGGGGCTGACGCTGTTCTCAATCGGTTCGGCCTTCTGGGGCATTGTGGCCGGTGTACTGGCCCTGCTGATCCTCAACCCACGCAAAGCGTAAGACAACCGCCGATGGCAGGCGCCGCGCTGGCGGCGCCCTGCCAGGCTGGCCCGATCACAGCCTGAAATGGCCGACCATGCCCTTGAGGTCGGTGCCCAACTGCGCCAGCTCGACGCTGGACCGGGCGCTGTCCTGCATGGCCAGTGCGGCCTGGTCGGCACTGCCACGAATCTGGGTGACGCTGCGGCTGATTTCTTCAGCGACCGAGCTTTGCTGTTCGGCGGCGGCAGCGATTTGCTGGTTCATCTGCTGAATCAACGATACTGCGGCGGCAATACTGCCCAGTGCGCTTTCGGTGTGCAGGGCATCGGCCACGGCCAGGCGCACCAGCTCGGTGCTGCCGCGAATCTGCGCGACGGACTGCTGCGCATTGCCGCGCAGGCTGGCCACCAGGGTTTCGATCTGCTCGGTGGACTGGCGCGTGCGCCTGGCCAGTGCACGCACCTCATCGGCCACTACCGCAAAGCCGCGCCCCTGCTCGCCGGCACGGGCCGCTTCGATGGCCGCGTTGAGGGCCAGCAGGTTGGTTTGCTCGGCCACGCTCTTGATGACTTCGAGCACATCGCCAATGGTATGGATCTCAGAGCTGAGGCTTTCAATGCTCGCGCTGGCGGTTTCGGCCGCGGCGGCCAACTGCTCGATGCGCTGCATGCTCTGGCGCACCACATGCTGGCCCGAATCGACCTTTTCGTCCGCAGCCTGCGCCGCTTGCGCGGCTTCCTCGGCATTGCGCGCCACATCGTGCACGGTGGCCGTCATCTGTTGCATCGCCGTGGCCACTTGCTCAGTCTCTTCCTTCTGGCTGCCGACTTCGCGGTTGGTCTGCTCGGTCACGGCCGACAGCGCCTGGGCGTTGCCGGCCAATTGCTCGATGCCTTGTTGCAAACCGCTGACGATGCCCGACAGGCCTGCGGCCATCTGCTGCATGGCCTGCGTCAGTTGTCCTACTTCATCGCGGCGAGGCGCGACGGGTTCGAAGGCCAGTTCGCCGTCGGCAATGCGCTGTGCACGGGCAATCACGTGCTTGAGCGGGCCAACCACGGCGCGGGTGATCAGCCAGGCGGCCAGCACGCCCACCAGCAAGGCCAGCGCGGTGGCGATGGCGATGGCCACCGTGTTGCGCTGCAGGTCACCTTGCAGCACGTGCTCTTCACTGAGGTAGGCCTGATCGACGCGGCTGGTGACGTGCTCGGCCGAGGCCTGCAACTGCGCCTTGAGCCCTTGTTCGCTGGCCAGTTGGTCGGTGTATTCATTGAGTTTTTCGGAGAAGCTGCCAATGTGCCCCGCTACCTCGTTGAGGACGCTTTGGTAGCCACTGTCGGTGACCGCCGCCTGCAACTGGCCCACCAGGCTGGCAGCCTCGACCGTTTGCGCGATGCGCGCCTGGCTGACATCGTCTTCGCCCTTGCGGCTTTTCTCAAGGCGTACCCGGGCTTCATCCATGGCCTGGAGCATCAACCGCGAGACCTGCGCCACCTGCGCGGCCTGTTCCAGGAACTCCCCGCCCTGCTGGCCTTGCGATTGCTTGAGGGTATACACCCCGTCATCAGCCAGGCCGGACTGCAGCACGTCGAGGTTGTTGGCAACGCTTGAGACCGACCAGCTGGCGGTGTCGAGCGCCAGTTCCTTGGCCTGCACCGCGCCGACGAATGCTTCGAATGCCTGGCCATAGGCGGCCAGCTCAGGTTCGGCTGCGGCCAGGGCCGGCAGTGCACGGGCGCGCTCGAGCAACCCTTGCAACCCGGCGCGCAAGGCTTCGGCTTGTTTGATGTCGGAGCGCAGTGCGAATGCCTGTTCGTGCTGGCGCAAGCGCAACAGGTCGGTGTTGAATTGTGCCAGCTCGCGCAGGCTATCAAAGCGCTGCCCCACACTGTGCAACGCCGCGATGCCGATGCCAGCCACCGCCAGGGTCAGCAGCAACACCAGGGTGAAACCCAGCGCGAGTTTGCGGGCCATGCCCAGGTTGGCCAACACACCGTGCTTGCTCGCGCCCATGCCAATTCCCCTTGTGGGTGTCAGGTTATCCCGATAGCCAAGGGTGGCAACGTTGCCAACCCCTGAACAAGGGCCTGACGTCAGAATAGTGTCAAATAGCTATGAGGGTGTCGGTAATGGATTTGTAGGAGTCGTCTTACGTGTGAAAGGGAGGGATGAGTGGCGGGATGTTGTCTGGCAACGACGGTGGTGGGTGGAGGGGGATGACGGTGGCAGGCTGGAGGTGCGCGAGGGGGTCAAGATTTGCGGCTTGGGGCGGAGAACTTGGGGCCGCTGCGCGGCCCATCGCGGCCGGTCCGGCGCCCCGGCAAGGCCGCTCCCACCCGGGGGGACGCGGGGGCTGGTAGATTGGGTAATTGCATGAGTGCGTCCAGCGCGGCGCCAGGCCGCACACGGGGCTCGGTGGCCTGTAAATTTCGCTTTTGTGGGAGCGGTCCTTGTGCCGCGATGGGCCGCGCAGCGGCCCCAGGATGTCAGCGTGATAATGCCTGTTCAGAACGAGTGCTCAGACCCTGACAGCCTTTGGGCTTCATCCACCACAGCCACACCCATTCAAATCGCCGTAGCCCCTCCATCCACCGTCAGGCAATGCCCAGTGGTAAACGCCGCACCATCGCTGCACAGGTACAACACCGCGCTGGCGATTTCGGCCACGGTGCCGATGCGTCCTACCGGGTGCATGGCGGCCGCGAATTCGGCTTTGCGGGGGTCGGCTTCATAGGCCCGGCGGAACATGTCCGTATCGATCACGGCCGGGCACACGGCGTTGACCCTGATGCCTTTGCGGGCATATTCGATGGCGGCCGACTTGGTCAACCCGATCACGGCATGCTTGGACGCGCTGTAGATGCTCATCTTAGGCGCCGCGCCCAACCCCGCCACCGAGGCGGTATTGACGATAGCGCCGCCACCCTGGGCCAGCAGCAGCGGCAGCTGATACTTCATGCACAGCCACACCCCCTTGACGTTAACGCCCATGATGGCGTCAAACTGCGCCTCGCTGCCGTCGGCCAGCTTGCCCTGCTCGATCTCGATACCCGCATTGTTGAAGGCATAGTCCAGGCGGCCATAGGCGGCGATCAGGTGCTCGTGCAGTTGGCGGACCTGGTCGTCACAGGTCACATCGCAAGCGATGAACAACGCCTCGCCGCCAGCGGCCCGAATCTGCCCGACCGTGGCCTCGCCACCCACTGCATCGAGGTCGGCGACCACCACCTTCAGGCCCTCGCAGGCAAAGGCCAGCGCCGTTGCCCGGCCGATGCCTGCCCCGCCCCCGGTGACCAGTGCTACCTGGCCCGAAAAACTCATGCTCATGCCGCGCTCCTGTCAGGGCCTGTGAGGCACACGAGCATAGCCAGCCGCTGGTAAGGCCGGCAGCATCATCACATGGACATTTATAGGACCATGCTTGTCAGTGATGTTGAGGACCTGCTTTCATCAACAAGGTAGATTTATCCTCTTGTGCCTATTCTATTCTTCAAGGACCCGTCATGACCCAGACCAATCGCCGCTTCCTGCTCGTCAAACGCCCGGTTGGGGCGGTAACGCGTGAAGACTTCAAGTTCGAGACCGTGCCTGCCGAACAACCCGGTGAAGGGCAGGTGCTGGTGCGCAACCTGTACCTTTCCCTTGACCCGGCCATGCGCGGCTGGATGAACGAGGGCAAGTCCTACATCCCGCCGGTTGCCTTGGGGCAGGTGATGCGCGCCCTGGGCGTGGGTGAAGTGGTTGCGTCCAACCACCCGGACTTCAAGCCTGGCGACCATGTGAACGGCGCATTGGGTGTGCAGGACTACTTCACCGGCGAGCCCCAGAACCTGCAGAAAATCGACCCGAGCCTTGCCCCCCTGCCCCGCTACCTGTCGGCCCTGGGCATGACCGGCATGACGGCGTACTTTGCCTTGCTGGAAGTGGGCCAGCCCAAAGCCGGCGACACCGTGGTGATCTCCGGCGCCGCGGGGGCAGTGGGCAGCATTGCCGGGCAGATTGCCAAGATCAAGGGCTGCCGCGTCGTGGGTATCGCTGGCGGTGCCGAGAAATGCCAGTACCTGAAAGATGAACTGGGCTTTGACGGCGTCATCGACTACAAGGCCGAGGACGTACAGGCGGGCCTTAAGCGCGAATGCCCGAAAGGTGTGGACGTTTACTTTGACAACGTTGGGGGCGAGATCCTGGATGCGGTGCTGACGCGCATCAACTTCAAGGCGCGCATCGTGATCTGTGGCGCGATCAGCCAGTACAACAACAAGGAAGCGGTCAAAGGCCCGGCCAACTACCTGGCGCTGCTGGTCAACCGTGCGCGCATGGAAGGGTTCGTGGTGATGGACCACGCCAAGGATTACGGCAAAGCGGCCAAAGAAATGGCCGGCTGGCTGGCCAATGGGCAGGTCAAGAGCAAGGAAGACGTGGTGGACGGCCTGGAAACCTTCCCAGACACCCTGTTGAAACTGTTCAACGGGCAGAACTTTGGCAAGCTGGTGTTGAAGGTGTAATGACGCACTAGACGCACGCCTATCAGGTTCCGATTCAATACCGGAGCCTGACAGGCGTGCAGTTCAGACTCAGCCGCGAATCTCGGTCACCACCGCTGCCAAGGCCTGGGCTGGGTCGGCGGCCTGGCTGATGGGGCGGCCGATTACCAGGTAGTCCGAGCCGGCGTCCAGGGCCTGGCGTGGCGTGAGGATGCGACGCTGATCATCCTGGGCGCTGCCTGCTGGGCGGATGCCCGGGGTGACCAGCTGCAGGCCTGGGTGCGCAGCCTTCAGCGCAGGGGCTTCCAGCGCCGAGCATACCAGCCCGTCCATGCCGGCCTTCTCGGCCAGCGCCGCCAGGCGCAGCACCTGCTCTTGCGGGTCTACATTCAGGCCGATACCGGCCAGGTCTTCGCGCTCCATGCTGGTCAGCACGGTCACACCGATCAACAGGGGTTGCGGGCCGCTCCGTTTGGCCAGTTCTTCACGGCAAGCCGCCATCATGCGCAAGCCGCCGGAGCAGTGCACGTTCACCATCCACACGCCCATCTCGGCAGCGGCCTTGACGGCCATGGCCGTGGTGTTGGGGATGTCGTGGAATTTCAGGTCCAGGAACACTTCGAAGCCTTTGTCGCACAGGGTTTCGACAATGCCCGACGCGCTGCTGGTGAACAGCTCCTTGCCCACTTTGACGCGGCACAGCGCAGGGTCCAGCTGGTCAGCCAGCTTCAGGGCGGCTTCGCGGGTGGGGAAGTCCAGGGCGACGATCAGGGGCGTCTGGCAAGCGGGCATGGCAGGGTCTCTTGGCAAGTCGGAAACGGCGCGCATTGTAAACGATGTGACGCAGGCTGGGGGGCCGCTGGCCGAGGGATTGGTCGGACGGTGAGCCAGGATGTGGGCGTTGGGTGCTGGGCCGGGATGAGGCGCTGTACCATTGAACCAACGAAGCGGCGCCTGGCTCAAAACAGGTAAGCAAGCCGCTTACACTCGCAACAGGAGAAGGAAAATGCCTTGGTATGCCTGGCTGATACTCATCGTTGCCATTGGCTCGATCGTCGGCGGTTTGATGATGCTGCGCGACACGGCCAAGAAGCTGCCGTTGACTGACGAGCAGTTGCGCAAGGTCCATGAACGCAATGCCGAGGCTGATGCCCGGGATGCTCAAGACCGCTGAGTGCGGTCAACGCCCTTTCAATGAGCGGGCCTGTCGATAGGCCCGCCCCTCTGTGCTTATTGCACTTTCAGCTTGTCGCGATTGCGTTCCAGCAGCGCATTGCCGATGCCTTTTATCTCGAGCAATTCATCGACTGATGCGAAGGGGCCGTGGGCTTCGCGGTAGGCGACGATTGCCTCGGCCTTGGTTTTGCCGATGCCGTTGAGTTCTTTCTGGAGGGTCAGGGCATCTGCGCTGTTGAGGTCAACCAGCGGGGTGGCTTGCTGGCTTGCCTGGGCGACCATCGCCATGGGTTCGACCATTGTCGTGGTATTGGAGGGTGCTGCGTTTACGGTGAACGAAAGGCTGGCGACGAGTGGGAGCAGCAGCGCGGTGAGCAGGTTTTTACGCATGATGAAGACTCCTAGGATTGGTCATTTCTGGCAGCCTATTCCTTGGGCTGCGGGGTTAACCCTAGCGCTGGAGGTGGGGGGTGGGACAGGGTTTGGGGTGGGGTAATGGTTACTGGATTGGTCGGGGATGGGCTTAGGGTGGGGGGAGGCTGCAGAGGTGGGGTCGGTTGGTTTGGTGAGGTGTAGCAGGGTTCATTGGGGGAGAGGTGATTAGTGGGAAATGGGGCTGACGTGCTGGGGGGCTGAGTCTGACAAGAGGGTCGGGGTAGTCGCTTGAGTGTTAGGGTGTGTGATGTGGTGCTGAATGCGGGGGTGCTGGATACCCTACCGGGGTAAGAGTCACAGAGATGGTGGGCGCGCTTTAGGTCTTGGGGCCGCTTTGCGGCCCATCGCGGCGCGAGGCCGCTCCCACCCGGGGAGGTGGGAGCCTTCAAATGCGGTGCT
>NZ_VEJN01000005.1:0-165118 GCF_007678615.1 Pseudomonas sp. DE0157 | reverse complement strand
GGTGGCGCGCTTTAGATCTTGGGGCCGCTTTGCGGCCCATCGCGGCACGAGGCCGCTCCCACCCGGGGAGGTGGGAGCTTTCAAATGCGGTGCTAGGCAGGCGATAACACGGCGTGAAGCACAGGCCTAATCGCACCTGTGGGAGCGGCCTCGCGCCGCGATGGGCCGCAAAGCGGCCCCAGGGTATCAGTCCGCACATCAATAGCGATGGCTGCAAAGGCACGACCACCCCCTCGAGCGCCAAACCCAATAGGCAGGCCAAGCACTTACCGCTCCACCGGCCCCTGGCGACGCTGCAAGTAAACCCAGTCCACGATATCGCCCTGGGGCGAATAGCCGTTCACCATCTCGCGCAGCAACTGCCGCACGCGGGTGAAGTCGTCTTCGGCCACCGCCGCCAACAACAGCGTCAGCCCTTCGCGCAACCGCTCCCACGCCAGATAGTCCTCATTGGCCGCCATGATCATCGGGTGCGCGGTGGGCGATACGTCGTCGCCGATCAGCAGCTCCTCGTACAACTTCTCACCCGGCCGCAACCCCGTAAATTCGATGGCGATGTCGCCCTGGGGGTTGGAGGAGCTGCGCACGCTCAAGCCCGAGAGGTGAATCATCTTCTCCGCCAGCTCGACGATGCGCACCGGCTCGCCCATGTCCAGCACGAACACATCCCCACCCTGCCCCATGGCCCCGGCCTGCACCACCAGTTGCGCCGCCTCCGGGATGGTCATGAAGTAACGCGTGATCTTCGGGTGGGTAACGGTCAGCGGGCCACCCGTCTTGATCTGCTGGTGGAACAACGGGATCACCGAACCGGACGAGCCCAGCACATTGCCGAAACGCACCATGGTGAAGCGGGTCTTGTTCACCCGCGCGATCTTGTTGCAATCGCCATACAGCACCGGCGCCGCTTCCCGGCTAAGCGCCTGCAGGATCAACTCGGACAAACGCTTGGTGCTGCCCATTACATTGGTCGGGCGCACGGCCTTGTCGGTGGAGATAAGCACGAAGTTGGCCACCCCGGTCTGCAACGCCGCCTGGGCCGTGCACAAAGTGCCGTAGACGTTGTTGAGAATGCCTTCGGCGATGTTGTGCTCGACCATGGGCACATGCTTGTAGGCGGCGGCATGGTAGACGGTATCCACACGCCAGGTGCTCATCACATCGACTAGATGCTGCTGGTTGCGCACCGAGCCCAGGATCGGCAGCAGCTGCACCGACAGCGACTCCCGGGCCACGCGCTGCTCCAGCTCGCTGAGAATGCTGTACAGGTTGAACTCGGCATGGTCCAGCAGCAGCAAGGTCTTGGGCCCAAGGCCGATGATCTGCCGGCACAGCTCGGCGCCAATGGAGCCACCGGCACCGGTCACCAGCACCACCTGCTTGTGAATGCAGCGCTCCAGCAAGCCTTCCTGCGCGGGCACCGGGTCGCGGCCCAGCAAGTCGGCAATGTCCACGTCCTGGATATCGTCCACCTTCACCCGGCCAGTGGCCAGGTCGGCAAAGGCCGGCACGCTTCGCACGTGCAGCGGGTACGGTTCGAGCAGGGCGAGAATTTCCCGGCGCCGCGCGCGGGTGGCCGAGGGCAGTGCCAGCAACACCTCCTGGGCGCCGGTTTCCTTGAGCATCTGCTGCAAGTGCTTGGGCTTGTACACCTGCAACCCGGAAATGACCCGGTTGGCCAGGTCGCCGTCATCGTCGAGGAAGGCCACCGGGCGCATCACACGGCCCATGCGCAGCGCCGCCAGCAACTGGTTGCCGGCGGTACCTGCGCCATAGATAGCTACCTTGATTTGCCCGTCGTCGCGGTTGGCGAAAGGGATCTGATGGGCGCCGGTGAACCAGTCGCCCAGAAAATACTGGCGCATGATCAGGCGCAAGCCACCGATGATCACCATGCTCAACCACCAGTAGTTGAAGATGGTCGAGCGCGGTACCACGGCCTCGTGGTTGCTGTACCAGTACACCACCACTGCCAGGATGAGCGAAGACAGGGTCACCGCCTTGATGATCGCCACCAGCGCATCGTTGCCGAAGTAGCGCATCACCGCCCGGTACATGCCAAAGCGGATGAACAAGGGAATAGCCACGCACGGCGCGGCCATGAACAGCCAGGTGTGCTCGACGATGGGGTTGTACATTTCCTCCACGCCCAGCCGCACGATGAACGACAACCACAAGGCGAACCAGATAAGGACAATGTCCGTGCAGACCTGGATGAGGCGTTTCTGCCGGCGTGACAGGGTGACCAGAAACTGCCGTAGCCTGTCGTTCTTTGCGTTGCTCATCCGGTTTTCCTCATGGCTACGCCAAATTGTGAAAATGACCAGAGCGACTGCCGAACATACAGCCCTGTACAACCCTGATTGCGCCTGCCTTGCTGGAGCATGCTATTCCTTCTCCCCTGCCCGGTAGGCAATTGCCAACAGTATCAGAGGGGCATAGGCCACCAAGGTTCCGGTTGCCCCATCCAGTTTGAGCACCACCACGACCAACGCGACGGGCAGCAGCCAGCCCAGGTTGATGGCCGCCACCGCCAGGCTTACCGGCCGGTGGCGACCGTGGCGCCGCGAGGCGTACTGGTAGGCATGGCTGCGGTGTGCTTCGTAGACCCTTTCACCGCGTAGCAAACGGCGCGCCAAGGTGAAGGTAGCGTCCACCACGAACACACCCAGAAGTATTAACCACCCCCAGAAGAGTAGCGGATCTATCCAACCTGCCACGATTGCCAGCAAACCCAGCACGATGCCGAGAAAACCGCTGCCGGCATCACCCATGAAGATACGCGCCGGCGGGAAGTTCCAGATCAGGAAACCGGTGACGGTGGCGGCCAGCAGCAGCGGCAGCCACGCAGCACCCGGCGCACCCGCCAGCCAGAACAGCACGGTGCCACCCAGGCACACACAAATGGCTTCGATGCTGGCAATGCCATCGATGCCGTCCATGAAGTTGTAGAGGTTCAGCAGCCAGACCAGGTACAGCAGCCCCAGCGGCGCGGCTAGCCACAGGGCATGCAACGGCCAGCCGAACACGCTGATTGGCGGCAGGCCACCCAGCCAGGCCAGCCCCCAGGCGGCTGCGGCAAAGTGGCCCAGCAGGCGCCAGCGCGCGGCGATGTGCCCGTGGTCGTCCATGAACCCAATCACGGCCACCAGGCCCCCTGCCCCGAGGATGCCCACCAGCACCGACGGCGCCACATACCCTGCCCAGCCCAGCACCAACACGCCGGCCATGAAGGCCACGACGAAGGCGACGCCGCCGCCACGGGGTGTGGGCAAGGTGTGTGAGCTGCGGGCATTGGGAATGTCCAGCAGGCTGCGCGACAGCGCGTAGCGGCGCAGTGCGGCCGTCATCAGCCAGGTGGCGATGCCTGCCACGATGAGGATGGCGGTCATGGGCGGGGGTTCTCCTTGAAGGCGCGGGCGGTGGCGGCCAGGCCTTGCTCCAGGGTGTAGGGCGGTCGCCAGCCCAGCAGCTGGTGGTTCTTGGTGATGTCCACTTGGAGGGAGCCCAGCAGGCGCTGGGCCAAGTCACGGCGCCCCAGCAGCGCGGCACCCGTTTGCAACAGCGCGGCTGGCACCGGCACCAGGCGGGCGGGACGGCCTAACGCATGGCCAAGGGCCCGCAGCAACTCGCTTAAGGATACATCCTCGCCATCGCTGGCCAGGAACGTCTGGCCCGCGGCCGCAGGGTCATCCACGCAGGTGATGATCAAGTCGACCAGGTTACCCAACGAGACCAGGCTGCGACGGTTGTGTACCGCCCCCAGCGGCAGGGGCACGCCGCGCTCCAGCCAGCGCATCATGCTGAGGAAGTTGGCCTTGACGCCTGGGCCGTAGACCAGCACTGGGCGGATGACGACGACTTCCATGCCCGTTTCGGCGGCTACCGCCTGCAACCCCTGCTCGGCCTCGTGCTTGGAAACGCCATAGGCGTCCTGGGGCGCGGGGGTATCGTCGGCATGCAGGGGCTGGCCCGGCTGGCTGGTTTCGCCATTGACCTTGACCGAGCTGATGAAAATGAAACGGCGCACGCCCGCAGCCGCCGCCTGGCGGGCCAGGTTGAGCGTACCCTGCACGTTCACACGGCGAAATTCGGCCAGGCTGTCGGTGGCGGTTTCCTTCATCACGTGCACGCGCGCCGCCGCGTGCACCACGACGTCTACATCGATAAGGGCCGCTTGCCAGTCAGTATCGGCGCCAAGGTCCGCAACGGTGGCCGCGTCAATGCCCGCCAAAGGCAATGAGCTTCCGCGGCGCAAGGCGGCGCGCGGCGTAAGGCCTTCGACCGTCGCCAGGCGCTGGCACAGGGCGCTGCCGACAAAGCCCGAGGCCCCAGTGATCAATAGTGTGCGTCGTTCCATGAAATCCGTTCTCGGTTCACGCCGGCAGGGCCGGCATGCGGCGATCTTCGCCCTCGTTGTGCCTGACTGACCGGGCTACAAGAGGCCGCGATAAAGCTCGGCGTAGGCATTGGCCATGGCCGATGCGGTAAAGACATGCTCGAAGCGCTGCTGGGCGGCGGCACCCATGGCCTGGGCCTGGGCCGGGTCGTCCCACAGCCGCTGCATGGCCTGGGCCAGTGCCGGTGCGTCGCGCGGCGGTACCACCAGCCCGGTCTGGTCGGCCAGGTTGATGAAGGTGGTGCCGGAGCCCATTTCGCAGGAGATCAGCGGCTTGCCGTACATGGCCGCTTCCAGCAGCGAGATGCCGAAGGACTCCGAGCGCAGGTGCGACGGGAAGGTAAAGGCATAGCACAGTTCCAGCAGCGCCACCTTGTCTTCGTCTGGCAAGCCACCCAGGAACTGCACCTGGCTCAGGCCCGCGTCGCTGGCCTGCTGGCGCAGCTGCTGCTCCAGAAAACCCCCACCCATGATGACCACGGGCAAGCCGCTGATGCGTGCGGCCTCCAACAGGTAGTCCAGCCCCTTGTAATAACGCAGCGCCCCGACGAACAGGAAGAACCGTTCGCCTAACCGTTGCCGCCAGTACGCCAGCTTTTCGGCACTGGCCTTTGGGTACGTGGACCGGTCCAGACCATACGGGATGATCGACACCTTGTCCTTGAACTGGGTCAATACCGGGCTGTGCGCCGCATAGTTGGGCGAGGACGCCACAACCCGGTCGACGCTGGAGAAAAAGCGGTTCATCAGCGGCTGGTACAGCTTGAGCAGCCACTTCTGCTTGACGATGTCGGAGTGGTAGCTGACTACGGTCGGCTTGTTCAGCCGGGTAGCGAAGTGCACCAGGTCCATGTACGGCCAGGGAAAGTGGAAATGCACGATATCGGCCTTGCGGGCCAGTTCGGCAAAGTCCTTGAACGCCGACAGCGAAAAGCCGGTGGAGGCGACATGCAGGTCGAGCTTGGCGCGGTGCGTGAGGTGGTTGGCCACCGGCTCGTTGCGGGCAGCGCCGCGTGAGCTCAGGTACAGCACCTCGGGCTCGATACCGTGGGCCTGGGTGCCTTCGGCGATCTGGAAAATCACCTGCTCGATACCGCCCATGGAATCGGGGTAATAGGTTTTGAAAAAATGCAGGACCTTGATCATCGTTGCTTGACCGCTTGATACACCTTAAGGGTGCCTTGGGCACACCGCTCCCACGAGAAACCACCGGCATGCTGCAAGCCCTGGGCGATGGCCGTGGCGCGCCAGGCTTCGTCTTCCAGGCCGCGTTGCAGCAGTGCGGTCAGGCCATCGACGTCGTCGGGCGCGCACATGAGCGCTGCATTGCCAGCGACTTCCGGCAGCGAAGAGCTGTTGGAGCACACCACCGGCACGCCGGAGCTCATGGCTTCGAGCACGGGCAGGCCAAAGCCTTCGTAGTGCGACGGGAAGGTGAACAGGCGGGCGCCGGCGAACAGCAACGGCAAGTCTTCGCTGGGGGCGAAGCCCAGGTAGCGGGCCCAGCCCTGCTGCTGCGCCTGGGCGATGCGGGCGTGGATGGCCTCGCTGCGCCAGCCTTGGTAGCCGGTGAGGATCAGCGGCCAGCGTTGGCGCAGGGCAAGCGGTAGGCGACCATAAGCGTCGAGCAGGTTCTCGATGTTCTTGCGCGGCTCGATGGTGCCCACGAACAGGCTGTAGCCGCCAGGTTCCAGACCATGACGCGCCAGCGTTTGTGTGAGCGCCTGCGGGCTGCGGGGGTGAAACTGCGGCGAGCTGGCCAGGGGAACCGCATGAATGCGGTCCAACGGCCAGTTGAAGTAATCCGCCAGCTCCTGGCGAATGTAATGGGACACCGTGATCAGCGCATCGGCCCGCTCAAGCGTCAGCATGAGCTCCTTTTGCAAGTACCGGGCGATTTGCGGGGTGTGGCAATGAGCCCAGGTGAACGGCGACAAGTCGTGGAACGTGGCGACGCTCCGGCCTGCGAAGGGCGGCAGGTAAAAGTTGGTGCTGTGGTAGATGAAGTCATCATGCCCACGCAGTGCACGCTTACGCAGAAACGGCATCAGGCGCCGGTAGGCTTCGACAGCCAAGGCGTTTTTCTGGACGAAGCGCTTGAGCCCATGCACGGCATCGGACTGGTCTGCAGGCTTGAGGAGCTCCGGCACGAAGCTGCGCCCGGCAAACAGCCGCAGGTCGTCGATGTCATCGCACTGCTGCAGCCGCGAGGCCAGTTCGTAGGTGTAACGCCCGATACCGGTCAGTGGAAAGCGGACCGATTCGACGGAAAGAATGACCTTCATTGAGCGGCGAGCATCCAACCCAGCGTTTCATCCAGGTCAGGCGTGTGCCAGCCTGGCACCAATGCCCGCAGGCGGGCGTTGTCGCCGCACAAGGTCTTGACCTCGTTGGCGCGCACGAACGCAGGGTTTACCTGCACCTCAAGCGTGTGCCCGGTGATGGCCGAGCACTTGGCAATAACTTCGCGCAGCGAATGGGTAATGCCGGAACTCACGTTCACGGTCTGGCCCACTGCCCGCGCCTCGATCAGGCCGCGGTAGGCGCGCACCACGGCGCGCACGTCGCTGAAGTCACGCCACACATCCAGGTTGCCCAGCTCGATGGCTGGGGCCTTGCGCTGGAAGTGCGAAACGATCTTGGGCAGCAGGAAGTTCTCGGCTTGCCCAACACCTGTGTAGTTGAACGGACGCGTGATGACGATCGGCAGCCGGTCGCACCACAGCCTTGCCATGTACTCCATCGCCAGCTTGCTGACGGCGTAGTCGTTGGCCGGTGCAGGCAGGGTCTGCTCGTCCAGCATCCCTTCGGAAACATTGCCGTAGACATTGGCACTGCTGGCAATGAGCACGCACTCGGGCGCCTTGCCGCAGGCCGCAATGGCTTCGAGCAGGTTGCGCGTGCCGATCAGGTTGACCTGATAGAAGGCATCGGCAGCGCCGTGCCCGACAAACGCAATGGCAGCCAGATGCACGATCACATCCGGCTGCAGTTCGGCCAGCAACGCACGCAGGCCCGGCCCATCGGCCAGATCGACCTGGTGGTAGTCGGGCGCCGCCGAGGGCTGGCTCCCGGTACCGATCACTTCATAACCATTGGCCCGCAATTCGGCCGCCATGTAGCGACCTGTGAAACCATGGATCCCGGTGACGAGTGCGCGTTTGCTGGCCATTTGCATCAGAACGAGAACCCTTTTTCGTTACGACGCAGGTCGGCTTCGACCATCATGCGGCACAGCTCTTCGAGGCTGGTTTTTGGCTCCCAACCCAGTACCTGCTTGGCCTTGGCCGGGTTGCCGATGAGCAGCTCGACTTCGGCTGGGCGGTAGAATTTGGGGTTGATGACGACCAGGACCTTGCCGGTTGCAGCGCAGGTGCCTTGCTCGGCTTCTTCCTTGCCGCTCCAGTTGATCTCGATACCAGCGGCCTTGAAGGCCATGGTGACGAAGTCACGCACGGTTTCGGTGCGGTTGGTGGCCAGCACGAAGGTGTCCGGCTCGTCAGCCTGCAGCATGCGCCACATGCCTTCGACGTACTCTTTGGCAAAGCCCCAGTCGCGCTTGGCGTCGAGGTTGCCCAGCTCCAGCTTGTCCAGCAGGCCCAGCTTGATCTTGGCGACCGAGTCGGTGATCTTGCGGGTCACGAACTCACGGCCACGCAGGGGCGACTCGTGGTTGAACAGGATGCCGCTGGTGGCGAAGATGTTGTACGACTCGCGGTAGTTGATGGTCATCCAGTGGGCGTACAGCTTGGCCACACCGTAGGGGCTACGCGGGTAGAACGGGGTGGTTTCGACCTGCGGGATTTCCTGCACCTTGCCGAACATTTCGGAGGTGGAGGCCTGGTAGAAGCGGACCTTCGGGTTGACGATGCGGATGGCTTCGAGCAGGTTGACAGCGCCCAGGCCGGTGATTTCGGCGGTGGTCAAAGGCTGCTCGAAGGACACACCCACGAAGCTCTGGGCGGCGAGGTTGTACACCTCGGTGGCTTCGGTGGTTTGCAGCAGGCGGATGCTGGCCGACAGGTCAGTGAGGTCGTACTCGACCAGGTGCAGGTTAGGGTTGGTGTGGATACCCAACTCCTCGATGCGCCAGAAGTTAACCGAGCTGGTACGACGGTAGGTGCCGTAGACCGTATAGCCCTTCTCCAGCAGCAGTTCCGCCAGGTAGGCGCCGTCTTGACCAGTGATCCCAGTAACGATTGCTTTCATGCGACTTAACCAACTCCGATAGTGCCGTGCGGGCATGTGTGATTATTGGGGCTTGACGCGGCAGCTCCGAGCCGCGCGTACTCGCTTGCATGCGGCAGTATACATAGGTCGGGGGGAGTACTCGACTCACAAAGTATTGGCGCGCGGCCAGCTGCCGGTCAGGCCTTATTGAGGGGGTTAGGAACCGGCGCGGGAGAATAAGTTCCAGGGGGGAGAATGGCCAGTGATTGGCCTGTAGGAATGGTCTGATTTTGGCTGAGTTCTGAAGGCTGGCCATAGCCCGTGTGGGAGGCTGGCCATACCCCGTGTGGGAGCGGCCTTGCGCCGCGATGGGGCGCGCAGCGGCCCCGGGGATATCTACTGCGAAGCTGCAATCGCGGGGCCGCTTCGCAGCCCATCGCGGCGCAAGGCCGCTCCCACACGGGGTATGCGTAAGGCTCTTAGGAATAGTATCAGGCGTCTGCCAAGCGACGCCTTTCAACCGCCCTACACCCCACACGTCCAATCAGCGACGCGCATCCAGCCGCGCCACGTCACCGCCCGGCAAGGTCGGCTCAGGCACGGGGCTCAGCCACACATTCACGTTGTCCACGCTGTCCTGGTTGAGCTGACCTGCCCAACGATTGAGCAGGAACAGATTGGTGATGAAGTCGTACTGGGTCTTGAGCAAATCACGACGCGCCTTGAACTCGTTCTGCACGCTGGTCAGCACGTCCACCGCGTTGACGACCCCGTAACTGAACGCCTTCTGCGCCGCCACGCTGGACTGCTGGGCCGAGGACAAGGCGTTGCGGTTGGCGCGGATCTTGTCCACCGCCGCCTGGGCCGTGAGGAAGGCCGTGGTGGTTTCCTTCACCACCTGGCGGCGAATGCCTTCGAGCTGTTCTTCGGCCGCCAACTGCTCGTCATACAACCCACGTACCCGGGCCGAGGTAGAGCCACCGCTGTAGATCGGGATCTTCACCCCAAGGCTTGCCACATAGCTGTCGCTGCGCGGCGCCTGGGTGTTGTCGTAACCCTGGTCACTCTGCTGAGCGCTCAGGCTCAGGGACAGCTGCGGGTAGTGCTCGCCCTTGCCTTCACGCACGGCCGCCATAGCCGCCTCGGCACCGCTGCGCGAGGCCTTGAGCTGCGGGTTGGTTTCCACGGCCTGGGTCAACCACTCCTGCAAAGGACGGGTGGGCGCCTGCAGCGCCACATCGTTACGAACCCGGCTCAGCGGCTCGGTGATCGGCCGACCTACGATCTCGGCCAGCGCCTCACGGCTGACCTGCACCTGGTTGCGGGCTTCCACTTCCTGGGCGGCCAGGAAGTCGACGCGCGCCTGCATGTCCAGCTTGTCAGTGATCTTGGCCATCTGCCGGTCGAACATGCTGGTGACGCGGTCCAGGTTTTTTTGCGTGGCGCGGCGTTCGGCCTGCACCAGCGCCAGTTCGTCGTCGGCAGCCAGGGCCACGAAGTAGCGCTTGGCCAGGTCTACCGTGGCCTCGGCCAGGGTGTCCTCGGCTTGCTGGCCCTTCTGGTCCTTGACGCTCTTGGACTTCTGGTACCGCTCCCAGGCCGGCTTGTTGTACAGGTACTGGGTCAGGCTCAACGAATAGCTTTCGTTGTTATAGATGTCACGGTCGATCTCGTTCTTGCGCAGCACGCGGCTGGTGTTGGCGTTGGCCGACACCTGCGGCAGCAAGCCACCCAAGGCTTCACGCTGCTGGGCTTCGGCAGAACGGGCGCGGGCATAGGCGGCGAGCACCCGAGGGTCTTCCAGCCTGGCCTCACGGTACAGGCCGGCCAGGTCCAGCGTGTAGGTTGACGCCGACACCGCCTTGGGCACGTCAGCTGGCGCGCCCTTCCCTTCCACGGCCACCGCCTGGCAGGCGACCATGCACATCAGCATTCCAGGTAGCAAACGCAGCACAATCATTCCTCGATCAGCGATTCGGCGAACATGTTGCGGGCCGGTTTGAGCAGGTACTGCAGCATGGTGCGGTCGCCGGCGTTGATTAGCACTTCGGCTGGCATGCCGGGGTGCAGTTTGCGGTTACCCAGCTTCTTCATGCCATCTTCAGTCACCTGCACACGCACCAGGTAGTAGGTGTCGCCGCTGCGCTCGTCGGTCAGGCTGTCCGCCGAAATGCGCACCAGCTTGCCCTCGATGACCGGCGTGGTGGCCTGGTTGAAGGCGGTGAAACGGATGTCTGCGGTTTTACCCAATTCCAGGCGGTCGATGTCCCGGGTGGCCACCTTGGCCTCCACCACCAGCTCCGACTGGGCTGGCACGATATCCAGGATTGGCGTGGCCGCACTGATCACACCGCCAATGGTGTGCACTTTCATGTCCAGTACCATGCCGCTTTCGGGTGCGCGGATCACCACACGCGACAGGCGGTCACGCAGGGCTGCTTCTTTTTCCTGAAGGTCGAAGACCTGGGCCTGAACGTCCGAAAGCTCGTTTGCCACGTCAGAGTCGAATTTCTTCTTCAGCTGCACGATCTGCAACTCGGTCTCACCGATCTGCAAATTGGTCTTGGTGATGTTGGAGCGGTGGTCCGCCACTTCGGTCTTGAGCATGTCCAGCTTGCGCTCCTGCTCGAGCAGGCGCTGGTTGTCCACAAAGCCCTCGGCCAGCAACTCCTTGAGCTGCTTGATTTCACCGGTGTACGACTTCTCAAGCCCGCTCTTGGTCCCGATCATGTCGTTCAAGCCGGCGATCTGCTGCTTCATCTGCTGGATGCGCTCACGGTTGACCGAAATCTCACCCTGCAACGAGTTGCGTCGCGCGTTGAACACCTGCAACTCACCCGCCATGGCCTCCTGAGCACGGACAGAGTCGGTGCCGTCCATTTTGACCGGTGGAATTTCGTTCAGGCCGTCGCGCTCTGCCCGCAAGCGTGCCTCTTTATAGCGCGCCACGATCAGCTGGTTACGGGTGGACTCGTATTCAGCGCTAAGCTGGGATTCATCCAGCACGATCAGCGGGTCGCCCTTCTTGACCAAATCGCCCTCACGGGCCAGCAGTTCCTTTACGATGCCGCCTTCAAGGTGCTGCACGGTCTTGCGGTAGTTCTGCACGGTGACCACACCGGAACCGTGCACGGCGTTGCTAAGCGGAGCGAAGGCCGCCCAGCTGCCGAAAATGCCGAATGTAACGAAGACAATAGTCAGGCCAATGCGGCGAATGCCGCGGTCGGACGTGGGCATGTCGTCGAAATTGTGATCGAACTCGGTAATCGCTTTACTGCTCATCTACAAATCCTTTCAAACGCCGGGGCTGGTGGTGGCGGCAGGCGAAGCTGCCGGGGCCGCAGGCGGCGCTGCGTTAGGTGCAGCCGGTGGGGCGGCTGGGGGCTGGGCAGCAGCGGGCTGAGCGACCCGCTGCTGCGCCTTGGCCTGCTGGGCGGCCAGCTCGGCAATGACGCGATCACGTTCGCCGTACAGCGAGATGGTGCCCCCTGCCATGACCAGGATACGGTCCAGGCGGGTAAGGATGTTGGGGCGGTGGGACACGATGAACACCGTGGCACCGGTTTCCTTGAGTTTCTGCAAGGCGACGCCCAGGGCACGCTCACCAACATCGTCGAGATTAGAGTTGGGCTCATCCAGCACGATCAGGCGCGGGTTGCCATAAATGGCACGGGCCAAGCCAATGCGCTGACGCTGGCCACCGGACAGGTTGACGCCATCGCTGCCAATGACCGTGTCGTAACCGTCGGGCAGCATGAGGATCATCTCGTGCACGCCGGCCATCTGGGCAGCTTCCACCACCTTCTCCGGGTCGACTTTGTCGAAGCGGGCAATGTTTTCGCTGATGCTCCCTTCGAACAACTCGATGTCTTGCGGCAGGTAGCCGACGTAAGGGCCCAAGGCCTGCTTATCCCAGCTGGCGATGTCGGCGCCGTCGAGGCGAACTACACCGTGCTGAGGGGGCCAGATGCCCATCAGGGCACGCACCAGTGTGGATTTACCGGCCGCACTTGGGCCGACGATACCGACGATGGAGCCGGCGGGCGCTACGAAGCTGATGCTGCGGATGACCGGAGCCTTGGCGCCGGGCGGGGCCACGATGAGGTTTTCGACCTGGATGTGACCTTCCGGAGCAGGAAGCGGCATGCGCTCAGGTTCGTTTTTCAGGTCATCCATGACTTTGCTGAGGCGGTCGTATTGCACCTTTGCGGCGACGAAGCCTTTCCAGCTGCTGATCATCTGGTCGATGGGCGACAAAGCACGACCTAAGAGCAGTGAGCCTGCCATCATCAATCCAGGATTTACCTGATGCGTGATCACCAGGTAGCCACCCGTAGCCAGCATGATGGATTGCGACCAAATGCGAAAGGTTTTGGAGGTAGAGCTCACGATCCCTCCTTTATCGCTAGCATCTGACTGGAGCAGCATTATGTTGCGCTGGCGTTTTGCCCAGCGGTTCATAAGTGTTTCCAGCATTCCCATCGACTCGATGACTTCTGCGTTACGCAACGTTTTTGTAGTGATCACGTTCGAGGCGACGTTTTCCTTGTTGGCGCTGGCCAGTGCCTTACCCGTCACACGATGGTTGATCACTGCTAAGCACGTGAGCACAAGGCCGCATGCTAAGGTGATCCATCCGAACAGCGGGTGGAATACGAACATCACTATCGTATAGATGGGAAACCAGGGTGCATCGAAGAACGCAAACAGCCCTGGTCCCGTGAAGAATTGACGGAGGGATGTCAGGTCGCTCAGAGATTGGGCGGTTGCATCCGAACCGCCACTTGTAAGCGCGCGTTTGAAGCTAGCGCGGTAAACATCACGACTAAGCAAGACATCCAAGCGGTTGCTAATACGCACCATAATCCGTGAGCGCACCCATTCCAGAGCGCCCATGGTGACCACAAGAACCGTCATGATAACGGTGAGCATGATTAGAGTCGACAAGCTGCTGGAAGGGACTACCCGACCCGACACTTGGATCATAAACAATGTGGGCACCAGCATGAGTGCGTTGACAAAGAAGCTGAAAAAGCCCACCGAAAGGAAGCTGCTTTTGCAGGCTCTGAGGGCGGCTTGCAGAGTGTTTTCGGATTGATAACTCATGGTGTCCGTACTGAGGAGTGGCGAAAGCGGCGGGCAGTGTAACACCCACCAAAGAGGGCAGCGTGTCAGATTGCTCCTTGAACCGCTTTGTTCAGCGACGAAGAGCAGAATTTCATGAAATGTTTGATCTGTGGCGGAAACAGACACGTGCTTTGGCGGTCTCAGTGACCAACGGAAGTCGCTGCCATTCGGACGTAACCCATGCGCCATAAAACCATCAGATTGAGCTTAAACCAGACCTTATAACCACAAAATCATGATTTTAAAGGAATTTACCTGCATGCTCATCATCCTACGCTGATACTCGGTTATCAAAAAAAAACGTAGAAATATCGCTGCCCTTATAGCTAAGTTCCCCACTGATATGAATTTTTTTTTAGCTTTCCTGGTTGACATCTTCCCCCTCCAGCGGCATCTTCGCCACTCGCAAGGAGCCTTCAATGGCAGTTCAGTGTATGCACGGGTTTGAGCACGTTAGCTACCAGTGTTATTGCTTAAAAGGAGCTTAACAACGCCATGTCTATGCCTTCGCAAACCCTGGACGGCCTGAAAATCAGCTCCCGGGTCACCCTGCTCGAACCGGGTATGTATATCTTCAGATTTGCCTCCCAGCCTCCGGCAGACAAGCCTGTATGCATCGCGCTGCAACAAGCGCCGCTAGGTAAAGGCTCCATCGATTTCTTCCCCGCCGAGGGCGTCAGCAAAAACATGCTGACCAAGCTTGGCGATACTATCGTCGCCAGGGTCAAAGGCGGTGTCACCACCGTTCTGATCACCGAGTACCACATGTTCGACGAAGTAATCGAGCCTGTGGATTTGCGCATCGATCGCATCGACACCTCCCCCGCCATCATGCGCACCTTCGCAGTAGTAGCAAGCACCGACCCTTCGCAAGCCATCGCCGCCAGCACCAAGCCGCTGCCGATAACCCTTACCGCTCATATGAGCCAAAGCGGTGAAGTCGTGTCGGGTGAAGGCTGGGTTGGCGAACCGGGCGCCGATGAATTTATCGATTCTTTCGCCATCGACTGGGCCGAGAAGCCTGTCGGTGTTGACCTGCTTTACACGTGCACGGTGGCAGGCTCCGGCCCATGCCGCAATGTCTCGACAGGCACCACAGTCGGTGCCCGTGGCCAAGGGCTGCCGCTGATTTGTGTTGGTTTCAGCCTGGTAGGCCCATTGCGCAAGCATTACGAATTAACCGGCCTTGTTGTTTTCAAAAATACGGAACCACAACGCCTGGTCGCGAATCAGATGATGCACGGCCCCACCGGCAACGAGCCGTTGGTGGCCTTGCACCTCGCCCTAACACCCGTAACGAAGATGAACGCTGCCCGCCTTAAGTCTCCGTGGGAAAACTCTGCGTCACAGCAGAATACTATTGCAGCGGGCCACATGGCCTGAAGTAACAGGAATACATCATGCAATACGATAGCCCTCAGTCGAGCAGCGCTCTGCAAGACACCCTGAACGCCGATAGCGCCAACCTGTCCGATTCCACCATCGCTGCCATCAACAGCCTGCTGAACCTGGACAAAATCGAAGACGTCAACATCGCTGGCATCGAAGGCAACGCCGTTCAGCTGCCAACTTCCGGCCAAGCTGACATCGTTATTGGCGAAGTCGAAGGCGAGCAAGGCGACCAAGTTGTTGTCGACCTGGCTGCTGCCGAAGCCGCTGGCGTAAGCGCTTACGTGCTGCAGAGCGACGCTAACCTGGTTGTTGACCTGCAAGGTCAAGCTGCCGCGGCTGGCGACGTACAAACTCTGGCAGCTGCCGTAGCCCCTGCTGTTGATACCTCGGGTATCCAACTGGTAGTTGCTACCGGTAACGGCGACGACGTAATCACCGTTAAAGGCGACCAGAACACCCTGATCGACGGCGGTGACGGCAACGACACCATCGTGACCGGCAACGGCAACAACGTTGTAATCGCTGGCAACGGCAACAACAACGTCACCACCGGTTCGGGCGATGACACCATCATCCTGAGCGGCAGCGACCACGCTGACATCGTCAACGCCGGTGCTGGCTACGACGTGGTACAGCTGGACGGTACTCGTGATGACTACGAACTGACCGTTGGCAACAACTTCAACGTCAACCTGACCGGCAACCAAACTGCCGCGATCAAAGACGCTGAGTTCCTGAAGTTCGTTGACGCTGACGGCGCAGAGCAATCCATCGCCCTGGCGCACAACGATGCCGAAGCCCTTGCCCTGCGCATGTACGAAGGCATCCTGGGTCGCGACGCCGACGTGAACGGCGCCAAGTCGTTCGTTGAAGCTGTCAACAACGGCACTTCGCTGACCGACATTGCCAACGCCTTCCTGAACTCGCAAGAGTTCGCTGGCGCCAACAATGCCGCTGACATCAACGACCTGTACAACACCCTGCTGGGTCGCGATGCAGACCAGGGCGGCGCTGACGCTTGGGCAGCTCTGCTGGCCAACGGTGGCACTCTGGCTGACGTCGCTGGCGCGATCGCTGTTTCGGAAGAAGCACAAGACCGTGACCAGTCGAACGGCGACTTCGTACGTGACCTGTACACCGCTGCCCTGGGCCGCGACGCCGACGAAGCCGGCCTGGACGCCTGGGTATCCCAGCTGTTCAACGGCACCAGCCGCGCCGATGTTGCCAAAGGCATCGTAGGTTCGGAAGAAGCTGCTAATAAAGCTAACGGTGACTTCATCGACTCGCTGTACCAGTCCGCACTGGGCCGCGACGCCGACGACGCTGGTAAAGCTGCCTGGGCTGCTCAGCTGGAAGCTGGTGCTTCGCAAGCAGACGTTGCCTTGGGCATCGTTGGTTCGCCAGAAGCTGCTGCACACATCGACAACGTCGTTGTACTGCACGGCCAGGTGTAATTAGCCCTGTCGTAGCGAAACATACACCCGGCCGCAAGGCCGGGCGTATGTCAAAAAGGGGCGGCTCTAGAGCCGCCCCTCTTTTTTACATTTTCAGCCAAGCCAAGCTTATGTCCAGACAACTCGACCATGAGCGAGAGACGCTCATGGACATTTTTCATCGCCATCGCCAGGCCGGTGAATCCGAGCGCACCGACCGCGTGCTCAATCAGGCCCTGCAGGTAACTGAGCACAGGCCAGAGGCTTTGTTATGGAAAGGAATATCGGCGCTGTCGAACGATCCCAAGCTGGCCTTTTTATTTCTCGCCAATGCAGCGCAACTATTGCCTGATCGGGCCGATGTACAAGCACTTGCTGGACGCGCTCTTCTAGCCCAGGGACGTAGTGATCTAGCCACTCGATTTTTGACCCTCGCATGGCAGAGACTGCCGACGGACACCACCCTAAAGATGCTTCTTTGGCAGGCGCGTGGCGAGTCAGAGCCCGCTGACACTCTGCACAGCATGATTCTCACGCAATTGCCACAGATCACAGCACCTAAAGAATTGGCGCAAGTGCTTAGATTGCTCGCAGACCAGCTCGAAGTGCCCAGCACAGTAGGTGTGGTGCACTACCTTGAAGATTTAGGGGAGATTCAAGGCTGGGCGGTTGATCTGCGCAACTTGCAAGAACCGGTTGTATTAAAGATAGAAGCCGGCGACAAAAAAGTTGAAGCTGTTGCCAACATACCCCACCCCTTGCTCAAAGCTGCAGGTGTATCGGCCATACACGGCGGGTTGCGTATACGAGTGCCTCACGGAACGGATGCCGTGCATGTACGGTTTGCCAACGCAACACAGTTACTGGGTAGTCCAGTGATTGCGATGCCGTCTTTTGTTCCGCCGCTGCATCCCATAATGAATCACCGCGAACAGCCGGTCGATATCTTGATACCGGTTTATAACGGCCTTCACGAAACACTGGAATGTATCGACAGCGCCATCAAAGCGCGCAAGCATAATCGCACACCGCATCGATTGGTAGTCGTAGAAGATGCCACTCCTCTTCCTGGGTTGGCAAAAGCGCTGGCGTTGCTGGCGAGTAAGCGAAAAATTACGCTGGTGAGAAACAGCGTAAATATGGGGTTCATCCGCACTATGAACCGGGCCATGGCGCTGAGTCCCGACAAAGATGTCGTGTGGTTGAATGCAGATACACGGGTACATGGCAGCTGGCTCGATCGGCTACGCAAGGTGGCATACAGCGCCGAAGATATCGCTTCTGTTACCCCGTTCACCAACAACGGCGAGTTGATGAGCTTCCCACGCAGTCAGCTTAGTCATCCAATGCCCACGGCCGCCGAACAGGCAGAGCTGGATGACCTTGCTAAAGAAGTAGACACCAGCCCTGTAGAGATCGAGACGGGCTGCGGCTTTTGCCTGTACATAAAGCGCGAAGCGCTCGGTCAGGTAGGTTATCTAGACGAAACTCACCTGTCCCGCGGTTATGGTGAGGAAACGGACTGGTGTTTGCGCGCGCGCGACTTGGGATGGAGACATATGGGCGCCCCGAACGTCTTTGTTGCGCATCAAGGCGGGCTGTCGTTTGGAGCTGAGAAAATCATTCGCGTAGCACAAAACAATGCCATCTTGCGCCGCCGTTACCCAGATGCCTCTGATCGGTACAAGGCATTCTGCTTACGCGACCCGATCAAACCTGCTCGTGACGCACTGCAACGTGCTCGCCTTGCGTGTTTCGCAAATATCAAAGACCAATATAAGTGTTCGCGATGGCCTAAAGAACACAGCTACACATTGCTGGTTCATGATGGCACAGGCCCTAAGTCCGACTTCGCGCTGGTTTGGCACCGCGACGGCCACCGGACCTGGGTTACGGTGCATGCTCCAATTTCATCACTGGCTTTGGAGCTTGATTACATCTTGCCCAAAGAACTCCCAAAGCTTGTAGATTGTCTGGCGACACTTCCCATTAAAGACTTAGTGTTTGAGCGTAACTCTCTAACTCCACCCAGTGTGTGCGAAATAGCGAAACTGCTTAGCGCTCCCTACACGATTGTTCAAAGTGACGGACATTGGCAAGGCCAAGACCCTGCTTACAATTGGCGGGACTTCTACAGCCAAGCAGAAAAAGTGATCTTACCTTGGCAATCCTGGCAGAGAGCGTTGACCGAGGCGTTCCCTAACACCAATTCGGTGGTTGAGCCGAGGCTGAATCGTACAGCAGTCACGATCACTGAGCCAAAGGGTTTATTGATTGGCGATGCCTTAAACGACCCTAAAAACATCCAGAAGTGGATCGAGGCTGGCAGACACATCATGCGCGAGCAGTTACCCATTGTTCTTTTGATCACTGAAGATTCGCCATGGTTGAAAACGCTGCTAGACACCGGCGCCGTTCAACCTATCCCGGTCATCAGTGGTTTTGACGCAAGCGAAATTGCCGCAGCGATCGGATGTGATGCGGTGGTCAGCTTGGCCGACTCCCCTGGGGCGGCCTGGCCGGCCGCAGCACTTGCCAAAAAATTTGATTTGCCGTTGTATAGCAATCCTCATTCTGCGGGGATTGAAGCAGGGGCGAACCATCTAGCCCTACTACCATTTTCACTGAGCCCACTCTGATGACACACAACCTCCTCGACGAGCGGCCAACGGACCTAGAACCTCTAGCAATCTACTCTTTTCGTGGCTCTATAACCGGACTGTACGGCGATGTGTTGCAGGGGTGGGCAATGAATGTCAACCATCCAGAGCAACGGCCTGTCGTCGAAATACTGATTGATGGTGCCAGCGTGGCGCTTGTCAAAGCAGACCAATATGAGCCAGACGCGCCATACGGCGATCAGTTTCATGGATTCACGGTCCAGCTGCGTAAACGATGGATTGACAAAGCCGTAGCGATCACCGCAAACATTGCCAACACAGATTTCAAGCTTGAGGGTGGCTTGGTATTACCTTCGCCTCCTAGCCAGAATGTCGCAGCAGTAGCCTCTCAGGTATGGCATACCGGTGGGTTACGAATCGGCGGTTGGTCGTGGGACCCTCAAGCACCTCATCGCCATGTTCAGGTAACACTTCGTGAGGGCAATAAACTTATCGCGCAGGTTACCTGCAATGCCCATCATCAAGCGCTAGCCTATCGGGCAACAAGCGATCACGGTTTTACAGTCGATTTGCCATGGGATATGGCTGATGGACGACTGCATGTCATCGACGTGACCGACGATCTAGGGCAGCCCCTCTCCGGAAGTCCCATCAGACTGCGGTGTCATCCAGAGGGTCTGGAAGGTCTGCTGCATCGACTCGACTCAACTTCCGAAACAGCACTACTCGCGCTCGCCAAGGCGCTAGCTAAAGAACAATCATCTCGAATGCCGAAGAGTGCAGGTTGGCATCATTACCCTCAATGGTTTGACGCGTTTCAAACGTGTGATCCCGTGGATCTAGACGCTCATGGCACCAACGTTGGGATATTGTTGATTGGTGAAGGGGGGGCAGCGTCAGAGCAAATCACTCTAGAAAGCCTGTGTCACGAGGCCGACTTTGTAGGTCATTTGGCGAAAGCCAACCGAACGACTCTTTTGCCAGCAGTTGATCAGTTGCTGACGAAAAACTGCGACAGCATTATTCTGATCAGCGCGGGCGACAGGCTGGCGACATCTGCTATAAGCCAATTGACCAGTGCGCTTAAAAATGGCTGCGCATGGGCTTATGCTGACTGTGACCAAGATGCCACCCAAGGCCAACGCAGTAACCCGTGGTTTAAGCCTGTATGGGATATTGACCTGTTCATTGGCGCAGACATTTTCTCCGACGGGGCAATATTTACCGCGAGTGTCGTTCGTAAAGCAATAGCTCTGCTTGATCCAAACCATAAGCAGCCGGCCGTCAACAGAGATCAATTGCTAGCAGCCATTGTGTTAGCGACTGAGCTTGATGGAGGCTCTGTAACGCATCTGCCACGCGTCCTCTACCACCGTGCCAGCACCTCGGTCACAAGCCCTGAACATGCCCCATTTTCGCAGGAGCGGTTTGATGCCATTGCATGGTTATGTCAGCGCTTGGCGCCGGGTGCTAAGGTAAGTGCCCTACCCGATTATCCAGCACTGCTTAGGGCGCACTGGCCACTTCCCAAACAACTACCGCGTGTCAGCTTAATTATTCCTACCCGTGACCAATATGAGTTGCTGCATGCTTGCATCGAAGGCTTACTGAATCATACGGATTATCCGGACCTTGAAATCATCGTTGTCGACAATCAGTCCGCTGATCCACGCACGCTGGCCTACTTCGCTGAAATAGAGCAACGCGGTGTAAGGATCATCGCCCACCCTTACCCGTTCAACTATTCCACGATCAATAATAGGGCTGCAAGCTTCGCAACCGGGGAATTGATTGGACTTGTCAATAATGACATCGAAATTATTGACAGCGGCTGGCTTAAAGAAATGGTGTCACACGCCTTACGCCCAGGGATTGGGGCAGTGGGAGCCAAACTGCTCTGGCCGAACCGAATGGTCCAGCATGGTGGCGTGGTCGTAGGTGTGAATGGCTTGGCTGCTCACACTGGTAATGCCTTGACACAGCAAGACGCCGGGTATTTGGGTACGAATCAGATAACTAAGCGCCAAAGTGCAGTGACCGCCGCATGCCTAGTGCTCCGCAAGGCGGTATTCGACGCTGTCCAGGGCCTGGATGATGTGGCGTTTCCTGTCGCTTTCAATGACGTGGATTTGTGCTTGCGTATTCAAGAGCTGGGCATGCATAACGTTTGGACGCCCTTCGCGCAACTGATTCACGCTGAATCGGCCAGTCGAGGAAAAGATGTGTCGCCAGAAAAGATGGCGCGTGCTCAGCGAGAACAGCAACGGTTCACGGAGCGGTGGTCTACTCACTACGATGACCCCTACTACCATCCAGCCTTAAGCTTAGATTATCTGACAGGCCCATACGGAGGCTTGTCATTACCTCCAACACCCGATTTCATGGTACCAAGACGGCTGCCAGCCGGCATCCATCAGGGCGGAACCTGCTCACTGGAATCCTTCCGAAGCACCACCCATATCATTGATACTCTAAAGGACATGTCAACATGAAGCATCTGGATTGCACACTACGAGATGGTGGTTACTACAACAACTGGAACTTCTCAGAAGCGCTGATAGCACAATACATCACCGCTATGCACGCTGCGGGTATTCAAACGATTGAACTGGGTCTGCGTTCGCTGAAAAACAGCACATTTAGTGGTGCTTGCGCTTACACCACTGATGCGTTTCTGCAAACACTCGAACTGCCCGGATCCATGACTATTGGCGTCATGGTGAACGGCAGTGAATTGGTCGGAGCCAATGGTGGGCAGCGGGCGTTAGAGTTACTCTTCCCTAACCCGGCAAGTAAGTCGCCCGTAGATCTGGTTCGCATAGCATGTCACGTACATGAGTTTGCCGAAGCCTTGCCTGCAGCTAACTGGCTGAAGGAACAGGGCTATGATGTCGGTTTCAATCTTATGCAGATCGCAAATTGCTCGGAGACCGAAATCAAAGCCTTGGCAAAAATCGCAAACAACTACCCATTGGACGTGCTGTATTTCGCGGACAGTATGGGCAGTATGTCACCTGACGAAGCAGCTCAGATCATTCAGTGGTTGCGCAGTGAGTGGCAGGGAGCGCTGGGTATCCATACCCATGACAACCTAGGCTTGGCGCTTTCGAATACACTGCGCGCGATGAAGGAAGGCGTTACGTGGGTAGACTCTACTGTGACAGGGATGGGCCGCGGCCCAGGCAATGCTCGCACTGAAGAGCTTGCGATTGAAATAGCTGCCCAGACTGGTAAACCAGCCAACCTCATCCCTTTGATGACGCTCTTACGCGAGCATTTCAGGCCCATGCAGGTTAAGTATGGTTGGGGCACTAATCCTTACTACTATCTAGCAGGCAAGTACGGCATTCACCCCACTTACATTCAGGAGATGCTAGGTGACTCGCGCTTTGGCGAGGAAGACATCCTTGCGGTTATCGACTATCTGCGTAATGAAGGCGGTAAAAAGTTCAGCGTACACACCCTGGATGCTGCTCGTCACTTTTACAGTGGTGCTCCTACCGGTCAGTGGGCACCGGCAGATTTATTCGCGGACAGAGACGTGCTACTGCTTGGCACAGGTCCGGGCGTGGCAGCACATAGGCAAGCGCTGGAACACTTCATTAGACAGCATAACCCTGTCGTGATGGCGCTCAACACTCAAAGCGCCATCGCTGCTGAATTAATTGATGTCCGAGTCGCATGTCACCCTGTCCGTCTGTTAGCGGACTGCGATGCGCATATTGATCTCCCACAACCTCTAATCACACCCTACTCAATGCTGCCGAAAGACGTTCAAGGCGCACTGGCCAACAAAAACGTGCTTGATTTCGGCTTGAATGTTCAGCCTGATAACTTTACGTTTGAAACTACTTACTGCACTATACCGACCTCACTTGTGGTTGCTTATGCCATGGCTGCCGCGAGCTCTGGTAAGGCTAAACGGGTTCTTATGGCTGGTTTCGACGGCTATCCTGGGGAAGACCCACGTAATGCGGACACTAATAAACTATTGAGACAATATCAGGATACGCGGTCAAGCACGCCACTTCTTTGCTTGACGCCTACTCGGTACGATATCGACTGCCAAAGCATTTATGGGCCACTGAAATGAGATTTGAAAGAACTACATGCTTCCTGCCCTGCCGCAAAGGTAGCGAACGCGTACCTGACAAAAATATCAGGCCATTTGGTCACCATAAGTTTGGTTTGATCGAAATTAAACTTCAGCAGTTAATAAATACAAGCGCGATTGATGAGATAGTGCTTAGCACTAATGATGACGCCATTCTGGAATACGCTTCGTCTCTGCGGACTAACAAGCTAAAGCTCTATAAGCGACGAGAGGACCTTTCATCAAGCCAAACCAGCACCGATCAATTAGTTGCACATGCATTAGATCTGATCAGTGAAGGCAACATTCTTTGGACTCACGTAACCTCACCATTCATCAGCGCACAACACTATGACCAAATCGTTAAGCTTCATAATGAAAAAATAACCCAAGGTTACGACTCGTTGATGACGACGAATGTAATACACGGGTTTCTTTGGAAAAATGGAGCGGCTATGAATTATGATAGAAACGTTGAAAAATGGCCACGAACGCAAACGCTGCCCCCTGTACACGAAGTAAACAGCGGTGCGTTTTTGGCTCATACTGATATCTACCGAAATTTAAACGACCGTATTGGCGTAAACCCTTACCTCCACTCTTTAGGGAAACTCGTTAGCCACGACATCGATTGGCCCGATGACTTCATTATTGCAGAGTGTCTTCTTGAAAAAGGCCTGGTCAGCTTGTGAAAACTTACAAACTCGCGACATCTCAGTATAAAACTCTCATATTTGACTGTGACGGAGTATTGCTTAATTCAAACGAAGTCAAAACAGAGGCATTCTTCAAGACTGCCCTTCCCTACGGCAAGAAAGCAGCTTTAACTCTTGCAGAGCACCA
Organism: Pseudomonas sp. DE0157; assembly: GCF_007678615.1. Classification (NCBI taxonomy): domain Bacteria; kingdom Pseudomonadati; phylum Pseudomonadota; class Gammaproteobacteria; order Pseudomonadales; family Pseudomonadaceae; genus Pseudomonas; species Pseudomonas sp. DE0157. The sequence goes on along the minus strand of NZ_VEJN01000005.1, from coordinate 141,040 downwards.
CAAGAACAATGGTGGAATCTCTAGATATAAAAAATTCAACTATTTCCTCGAACATATCGTCACAGAACACATACATGGGTTAACACTGGAGCATCTACTGCATAGCTACTCAGAACACGTGATAAGTGGCTTACTTAACTGCGAAGTTGCAAGTGGACTCTCAGAGTTGCGCCAGAAAACACCGCACGCACGTTGGCTCGTTGTATCTGGCGGTGATCAAAGCGAGCTTCGAGAAATTTTTGCACGCCGCGAGCTTGACGGTTTATTTGACGGCGGCATTTTTGGCAGCCCTGACAGCAAAGAGATAATACTGTCGCGCGAGCAGTCACGAGGGAATATAGCACCGCCCGCACTTTTCATCGGCGATAGCAAATATGACTACATGGTTGCAAACGAAGCTAATATTGACTTTGTATTTGTTAGCGACTGGACCGAAGTGAACGACTGGAGAAATTGGTGCGCAACAAAAAAAATTATAGCGCTAAACAATCTTTCTGAGCTAATCAGCTAGGCACACATTCTATCGACCTAAACGCAAATGGGTCAAGTGCAAGTTGTACAGAGGGCAACGAAGTAGACTTCGTTGCCTAGCAAAGATAAAACTACTTTGATAATTAGCACTAATTATAAGCAAGCAACACAAGATCCTTATCGAGCAACCTAAAAACTAAAAAAATTGGCCACTCGATATAAATTCCAAAACCATAGGAGCTACTAGATCAAAATGATAATCGGCCCTTCACACGTAGTGCGATGGAAAAGACTTAAAGAATATTTCGGAGTCGATGCTGAGTTTCTTGGAATTGGCGGCTTGCCCATCTGGCATGACATTATTACTCAAAACACGAGATCTTTAAGCGACTTCATTATGGTCGGTGACTTCCGATTCGGGAACGCATACCACGAAACACTCAATGAGCGCGACGCTTTTGTTGTGAATAAGCAAAACATCAATCACGAAACAGATCAGCTTATGTATGAAAGATCTATTGATAGCTTAGAACAGCTAAACCGGATGGATGTCAGACTGGTTTTCTGGTGTCTGCTGATCAGAGAGTATAAAAATCTGGCAGATAAGAAATATATACAAGAAGGCGCCTACTGCCATCCGATATGGAACCTTTCAGAGCTTGAATCTAAATTTGATAAAAGCGTAAAACTTTCCGAGGTAATCGATCAAGATCTTGATTTCTTGTTTATAGATAGCAGCAACCACCCTTCAACGTATGGCTATTATTTCCTTAACCAAATTTTTAGACGTGTACGACCATCTGACGCTCTAGATTCAGCTCGACTAGCGAAAAGAAACATATCATCAATGTTTGATAACTTCAAAAACGATAGCTACATAATATCTGGAACCACCAATACATTCAGACTCATCAAGGACTATACTAAACGCGGCATCCTCGACACTAGAAATATTGGCGGCTTTCAAATTAGAGAAGCCGATGAAGCCCTTTTTTCATCGCATAAATATCATAAGAATTTGATTTACTTTGCTAATGAGACGGACTCTAAACCTCATGAAGCCTCACTCACCTTCTTTGACAAAGCACCCTACAGCAACAAAATACTTATCATAAAAAAGGATAAGTCAACGTTGTTCTACACATCCTGCAATCAGCAAAAGCCTTCACTGTCATTCATGCTAGCCCACGGCGTAGAGGACGAAGAAATTGTCGGCGACATTTACAATATTGTTGGACTCCTTCAAGTCCTCTATGTAGCAATGACGTTAATCAGCAAGGAAGGAACTCTAGAGTTCAGCCCATATCTTAAGATACGATCAATATTGACTAATGGCACGACGATGCACCCCAGCACCTAAAACCCATTTGATCAATGACATTTTTCCGGCTGCGAAATTAATGCCGTGGCAATAGCTCTAGGTGATCTGAGTGATTAATCGCCATTCACTACCTATCCCTTCAAGTTTGGAGTGAATGGGTTTCAATATCACTCTTTTCGGACAATAAGCAAAGTAAACTTTTTATAATCATCCCGACGCACCCTCAATAATATAACTCACACAATCACATAGCCAAACATCAGTCAACAACGATTATCGAACTAGGCTCTGTACGAAATCCCGAGAAACCCAATAGGCGCCCTTCGGAAGCTGAAATTCTGTAGGGTTCCCGGCCATCTACGGAAAGGAATTCTGTGATGGCAAAGCGTTACGAACTCTCGGACGAGGCCTGGTATGTGGTCTCTGATCTCCTCATCGAAACTCATGGCCGAGGACGGCCACGCCTGAGCGACCGCCTGATGCTCGATGGCTTGCTCTGGGTACTCTGCTCGGGCGCTGCGTGGCGAGACATGCCGGAGCGCTTCGGCCCATGGTCAACGGAGTATCAACGGTTTCGCGGCTGGCGAAACCAAGGGACGTTCGATGAGATGCTCAAGCGGTTACACCTGAGATTGAATGAGCAAGGCTTGATCGATCTTCAGACCTGATGATCGACTCAACCGCAGTACATGCAACCCGAGCCTCATCCGGCGCTCGGAAAAAAGGGGGCCTAACAAACCCGCCGATCACGCTCTAGGCCGCAGTCGCGGTGGCCTGACAACCAAAATCCACATGCTCTGCGACGCCAACAGGACACCGTTGCGCTTCCTTCTCTCTGGCGGTCAAGCCAGTGACATCAGCTACGCCCAACCACTGCTGGACGACGTCAGCGTTCCATCGAGCCAACGTGGTCGCCCGCGTGTGCGCTGTAAATGGTTACTCGCCGATAAGGGCTACGACGCCGAAGCGCTGCGCCGTTACTGCGACCAGTACCTAATGCAACCCGTCATCCCGATGCGCTTAATGAAGCGCAAACCCAAGCTTGGCCTACCCAGACTGTTTGATCGGCCCAGATACCGACAGCGCAACATCATCGAACGCATGTTTGGCTGGCTGAAAGAGAATCGCCGCATCGTGACACGCTTCGACAAGCTCGCGAAAAGCTATGCCGCCATGGTCTCACTGGCTTGTTCCATGCGGTGTTTGCGACATCTCTTTTCGTACAGAGCCTAAACAACACACTTGATATTTTCAAAATTGCGCGAACTCATCAAACAAATAATCAGTCCACCCTAAATAACTCCAAAAAAATTCTTATTTGCGGCGCAGATCTCAGCAGATTATGGACAAAATATAAGCTGTTTATACCATCGAAACCCGTGGCCGAGGCCGACCGCGTCTGAGCGAGCGCCTGATGCTAGACGGCATGCTCTGGGTGCTCTGCTGGATTGCTGTTTGGCGGTATATCCCAGATTGATGCGGCATAAGCGCTCCAGCAACCACACATTCAAAGCGCTTACCTGATCCCCGATGCTGTGCCCCGATTGCTTGCTGTAGTTCGCCGAACATGATGCGACCCAACGCCAAAATTCGAAAAAGCGCACCTCTGCCCTAAGCCTGTCGACTTTCGAAAATCGATTGATGGCCTAGCGGCGCTGGTCGAACTCGATATAAATGTGGCGATGTTCGACCCAGTACTTTTCGTCTTCTTCAACAAGCCGCGCAACCGCGTGAAGATCCTGTATTGGGAGCGCAACGGGTTCTGCCTCTGGCCCAAACGCTTGAAACTTCACCCGATCCGAATGACGTCGCCATTGTCCAGACCGTTAAGGAACTGAACTGGCTACTTGATGGCTTCGAGCTCTGACGCAACCGACCGCATCAGGTTTTGACGCCTCGATACGTCGCCTGACTCGGTATAATCCGCGGCACGATTTGCATACTCGAAAATATTAATGACAATACTGTTTTGCTCAAGCAACTACTTAAGCAGATAATCAACGAGCACGCCTCTGACAAGGGCAAGATCGTTCGTTTCGACGAGGAAGTTGCGCTGTTGCGCCAGCGCTGGTTCGGGCGCAACACCTAGCAGACTGGCGATGCGTCGATACCACATTTGCCACTCTTAGACGAAGCGGAAAGCCTAGCCGAGTCCCTGGATGAGGCTGACGACGAAGAAGTCGTTGCGCCAGCCAGACGCCGTGGTAAGCGCAAGCCGCTGCCAGCTGGTTTGCCACATATCTAAGTTGTCTACGAACTGCTCGAGCATGAACTGACGGGCGCTTGTGGCTACCGTGAACATGCCATCGGTGAAGAAGTCAGCGAATAGCTTGAAATCGTCCCGATGCAGCTTAGCGTCATCATACATCTTCGAAAGGTATACGGCTGCCGCGACCGCGAGTCAGCGCACGTAACGGCGGACAAGCCCGCCCAGATGATCGAGAAAAGCATGGCCAGCCCGAGGATTCTGGCCATGCTGCTGACCACCAAATAAGTAGACTCTTTGCCGCTTCACCTCTCTTCGAAAAAGTGCTGGGGCGTGACGGTATCGATCTCCGGTGCCAAACCCCGACACGCTGGGTGATTCAATGCAGCGAACTCTTTCAGCCGCTGCTGAATCTGATGCGCGAAAGCCTGTGGGCAGTTGGATCATCCACTACGATGAAATACCTGTGCAGGTGTTGAAAGCGTCGGGGCGTGAGCCCAGCAGCCAATCCAGGATGAGGTTACAAACCGGCGGTCCACCTAATCGGACAGTGATCCTTTTCGACTACGCCACCAGCCGAGCGCAGGAGGTTAAGGTGCGCCTGCTGGACGGCTATCGCGGCTATGTCATCACCGACGACGACGCCGGCTTCAACTCGCTGGCTGCACAGGACGGACTGGAGCGATTGTGCTGCTGGACGCAAGCGCGCCGCAATTTCGTCGAAGCGCATCCTGTACAGCCCAAGGGCAATACAGGGCGCGCTGAGATCGCATTGAACCTGATCAATAAGCTATGTGGCGTCGAGCGCTACTTGAAGGATAGTGACGACGAAGGAGGTAAGGTTGACCGCTTGGAGCGTAGCCTGTCATTGCTGACTTAGCTGAAAACTGGGTAAAGAAAACGCAACCTCAGGTCGCGACGCAGAATGTCGTGGCCAAGGCCATCGGTTACTTGGCTTACAACTGGAGCAAATAGGAACGCTACGTCGAGCAGGGCTACTTGCCGATGAACAACAAAGCGGCCAAGCGTGCGATTCGCCCCGTTTGTTATCGGGAGTAAGAAATTTTTGTTCAGTGTCACGCCCACAGGTGCCCCTGCCAGGGCACAACTTTGGAGCTAGGTAGAAGCAGCCAAGAACCCTATACGTGGCTGCGACACGCACTGGGACTTCTACCGCAGGCGTGCTCAGTGGAAGACTACGAAGCGCAACTTCCATGGAATTGTACACTTCAAACACACAGCTAGATGCGCTGCCCATCGTTGGTTAGGTGAAGTTCATGGAGCGCTTACGGCGAAGCCGCAAAGTGCATTAGGCAAGACAGTGCATTATCTGGCGACGAACTGGAGTCGGCAGGGGCGCAATGTCGAAGCGGGTTATTTGCCGATCGACAAAATTGTTGCGGAACTAGCGACTAACCCATTTGTGATCGGACGCACGGCTTAGCTCTTCTGCAATACCGCTAAAGACGCTATTGCCAGCGCGAATAATCTACAGCTTGGTCGAGATCACTAAGATCAATGGCAAGAACTTTATACCTGGAGGCGCAACTTACAAGAACGATTATCAAACTTCTCACCCATTGCGAACTTTGATGCCTTGCTGCCATGGAACTGCTCGCCAGAGATGTCACGTTAATATTATGCTAATGGTGGGCAGCTGGGGTTTATGGGTCGCGTACGATGAAACACATGCTTAAGCCTAGTGTATCCTGAATCTTTAGGCACGAGTACCAACAACGCAACACTATCGAGCACATGTTTGGCTGGCTGAAACAGAGCCGCTAAATCGTATCACACTTCCACAAGCTCGCAAAAAAGGTACGCCGCCATGGTCTTGTTAGCAAGTTCCATGCGGCGCTTGCGGCATATGTTTTGTACACATCTCGAACAGGCTGCCTATCTATTTATCCATATTTAATGGATCGCTTAGAACTTTTACAGACACCCCAGCATTATGGCTTGTGATATCCTTCTCAAAAAAACGCGATAGACGAATTTGTCTTTGCGAGTCTCTTCCATTATCGTAGATTACGAGTATCTCACCATCATCGCCGAATGTTACTACTGGATATGACGCCTGGATAGAACTATCAGGCTCGATGATTTTCTTGTAACGATAAGTATTTCCATCGTCCTCTGAAATTCCGATGGTTAGGCTCCCTCTCATATGATCATTATTCCAGCAAAGCAAAAGCAATCCTGAAGGGGTCCGACCTAGCCAGGCTCTTGAAGATGAGCTAGGGACTGTGACTTTATAGTCTTCCCACGGCGTCCAAGATTTCATTCTATCTCTGCTGACAGAATACTGCATGTTTGATTTTTCACTAGTTGATCTCAGCAAAGCTAAAACACTACCGTCTGAGCGCTCCACTAACTCAGTCTCGAAAAAACCACTGTATTGTCCATTATTGTTGGGTGGGAGCTGCGAAATGTGTTTGATCTTCTTAGCATTCCAATCTAGCTCGTAAACATGTGGCCCAACGTGTTCATCATAAAAAGGCGGGTAAGCTGCAGAAAAGCGCCAACCATCTAAAGTTATATACCATCTGTCTCCAATCGCGACCGGACGGCGAGGATCTCCATAATAAGACAAGCGAAACGGTTCACTCCATTTAGGAGAATCCGAATTGGGATCGTCGCAAATAATAGCCCAGGCGCCACCTACACCATCATAAAGCTTATTATCACCAGATACCCCGTAGAAAAGCCATAAACGACCTTGGGGATCTGTCCAAAGCATTGGATCGATGATCTGATTACCTGGCTGACTTGGTGAGTATGTAACATATCCGTACTCATTCACACTATTGGCCCCGTCATCGGAATACGCCAAAACAGCAAAGTTTCCTGGTCCCTCAGCAGGATTAACGTTATCAGCCCTCCAAGCTGCCCAATACCTGCTAGGCCCAGTTCTAGCAATCGTAGGTGTGGCCTGATATTTGCGGTTAGGAAGACTGTAAAAGGGATCATGCAAATTTCGCTCAATGCGGGCTGCAGAATCAACATAAGGATGTTTAGGTGGCCTGTTAAAAACTACTGAGGCAGGCGAGACTTCGCCTTTAGCAGACGCATTCCAAACTAACTCATTGGGGGCATAGGAATTAGATTTGGCAGAGTACTCACCAGCCTCAACATCTGAAACCATACCGACCGATTGCGACAACATTTTGTTGTTGGCAGGCCACCTAAAAAAACGAGAGGATTCAGCTATGATTGGCGTGGATTTTGTCAACACCCAACTCGTAGATGTCCTTTCCATTCTAGCAACATTCTCACCAGCAGCGATTAAGTTAGCTGAGTCAGTTATTTCTTTGAATACTTGAATGACAGGCAGGTAATCTAGCATTTTCTTCCCTCAGTGAAACAAAAGTGCATTTTTCACCCAGTTCGTCAGAATTGTTTCTGAACAACCTGTGATATAGCGAGAAGCCCAGATCTTGATGATTGTCGATCGTGATACTAATGAGGCACCGAGGAGCATCATTAGTTCCATCATAGCCTGTCCTAGCTACATGCGTTGAACAATTCTGTAGTGGTGTGACAAAACATCTCCCCATTCAGGCCAAATTGCTGGCCAGAGACAGATGTCTTATGACCAAGGGTACCGTCACCCGAAAGTGCTTGCTCAAAGCTACCTGCTTGCTGCTGAATCAAGGTTACTGTCGTGCCGAAGCGGCCCGCTCACTCAGTTTGATCGGGTCAGCACAGCGCCGTGCGGCCGCCGCTTTAGCAGGAGCGCACCGCCATCATGGCCGCATGCAAGGCGTTCATACCAGAGCAGCAAAAATTCGGAAGCGCGGGTACGCGCTATTAACGTAAGTGCTTGAAAATAAAAGGATAATATGCTCTCGATATCGTATGGTTTCGTGGGTAATCGCTGATCCGCCAGCTCGATATACATAAGCACATTAATTGGATGTGCGAGGTGTTTTAAGTCACTCGTTCGTGCTACTACACACAGGGTATCAAACGACGATCTTTGGCAGTTGAGCCGGCGAGGGTGCGTAGTCGAGTAAATGAGTTATGAATCGTCCCTGGTTTCCTAGACACTCTCCAAGCTCAGGAAATAGCGTTTCTCACACTCTATTGGAGACAGCTGCATAGCACTGCTGTGTCGGCGTTTAGGGTTATAGAACATTTCGATGTAATCGAAAATATCACTTCGGGCTTCTTCACGGGTTGTGTAGATCTTTCGTCGGATTCGCTCCCGCTTCAAAAGCTGGAAAAAGCTCTCGGCTACGGCATTGTCGTGGCAGTTTCCCCACCGACTCATGCTGCTGATTACATTGTTAGCCTTCAAGAAACTTTGCCGATCTGAGCTACTGAACTGACTACCTTGATCTGAGTGAATCATCACTTGCTGCTGTGGCTTGCGTCGCCACACAGCCATCAACATTGCGTCGATAGCCAGGTCGCTGCACATCCTTGGCTTCATTGACCAACCAATTACTTGGCGTGAAAACAGATCCAGCACTACCGCCAGATAGAGCCATCCTTCATAGGTGCGGATGTAAGTGATATCTGTCACCCAGACCTTGTTTAGCTCACTGACCTTGAACTGCCGCGCAAGGTGGTTGGGCGATGCCACTGTTGGTTTTCCGCCATAAAACCCAAGATGACGGCGATAGCCCGTTTGCGAACGCAGCCCCTCCGCCTGCATCAAGCGCCCGACTCGATTTCGTCCGCATTCATCTCCCAGCTCACGTAGGTCATCGTGAATTTTGCGGTAGCCGTACACACCTCCGCTTTCTAGCCAAGCGTGCTTGATCAAGCCAAGCAGACGTTGATCTTCTTTTGCTAGGGCAGATTGAGGTTCGGCCAGCCAAGCGTAGTTGCCGCTGGGGTGCACCTTGAGGGTTTGGCAAAGACGCCGCACCGGGTAATCAGTCGAGTGCTTCTTGATGAAGGCGTACTTCAGCCGCACTCCTTGGCAAAGTACGCGGTGGCCTTTTTTAAGATGTCTCACTCCTCAATCACGCGCTTGAGTTCAGCGCGTAGCTTGCGCAATTCGGCCTGCTGATCGTCGTCTTGCTGACGCTGCTCTTGGGGCTTGCTGTAGACCTTTATCCAGGCGTAAAGGCTGTGCACGTGCATGCCCAGGCGCTGGGCGACATCGGCGACAGGTTTGCCTTTTTCGGTCACTTGCTTGACCGCTTCGATCTGGAATTCCTCAGGGTAACGCTGACGACTCATGGCACCTCCTATTTGGGCCTCATTATGAGGCTTGGAGGTGTCTACGAACTCAGGGGCGATTCAGTATGGCAAGCATACTCGCCTAAAAAGATGTCCGGGGTTAGTAGGCCACTACACCTGGCGAACAACTGGAGCCGGCTGGGGGGCTAAGTCCAAGCGGATTACTTGCCCATCGACAACAATGCGGCCGAAAGAGTGATCAAGCCGTTTTTAATAGCGCGCAAAGCTTGGCTGTTCAGGGAATAGCCAACGTGGCCAAAGCCAGCGAGAAGATCTATAGCTTGGTCAAGACCACAAAGATCAACGGCCAGGAGCCCTTTATGTGGCTGCTCCATGTCTGGAACGGTTGCCGTAAGCCTCGTCCGTAGCGAACTACGAAGCTCTGCTGCCATGGAATTACTCGCCGGAGACGCCTCGGTAAACCGTTAACCCCTTGGTAGCTGGGTGGGGTTTATGGATCGCACGCCTGACAATTCCCTAATTATACGACGCTATAACGGATACTTAGCAGATTAAAGATTAGGTCATCTGGCAAAGAAATGAAGCCTGCTTTAACACATATGAAGTTCGGATATTACCCGACCAACAAGAACCTGGCATAACGTGGGACTAGGCCGTTTATAGTCGGAGCCAAAGTCTCGCTATCTAGTCATACGGCTGAAGGCGGCACCGCCAAGGCGCAGATATGCAGCAAGCGCGATCAGTGGCGAACTACGAAGCATAGCTGCCTGGAACTGCAACTCGGAAATGCCAAATTAACAACTGCATCATCTTAGCAGGTTAACTCAATCAGACACTTACTATCCTTAACCACCGCAAACAAAAAAACTTAATCATATTCTAAATTCTTACACGAGCCTGAAGCCAATCGCATCATAACAATAAGCTGCAGGCTCTCCATATATTACTTCCCTCGAAATCGGTCAAGCTTAAGACTACGCGGGATTAAACTGTTTCTCCACCGAATCAAAAAATGTGCTTTTGTATTTAGAGCGCGAGCTTTGAAATCTAGTAAAAATTGGCAAGAAGCTGATTTTACCGTTATATTTTATATCGGCATATCTTGACTCAGAGGGAATTTTTCCTAGACATCTAGCCGCACACTTCATCGCGAGCTCGCCTAAGTTAAGTAAAGCATGACAATCTGAAACTTGACCGAGCACCCAATCATTCCGACCGTGGAAAATATCGTTGATTGCCTTACGAGAAAAATCAAAAGCGGCTAGATATTTCCAGCCGGCTTCTTTCATTTTCCCTGCCCTAAAGAGTATTGTAGCTTTCAAGATCAGGCACTGGCAATAATTCCAGTAGCTCAGCTGATTTAGGTTGGGGTCGTATGTATTCAATGCTGAATCAACCACCCATGCCGCATCGGTAATTCGGTCATTTAAAAGAAGTACCAGCGTAGAAGCTGTAGCTGATGAGATACCCCATCGCGCAATGTTAGGAGTACAGTATTCTACTGCCTTATCGAACCTAACCTTCGAATCCATCAATACATTTATCACCCAATCCCGAAATTCCGGAGCCTCAAGGTACTTATAAGAAATTAATGTAACCAATGCGCCATAGAAGTGATTAGTTACTGGCATAACTGACAAAGCATTATAGGCCACGAAAAATAACTCATTATTTTCCATACCCCTTGTTGCGGCATTAATTATAGCACCAGTTATATAGAACTCATCTGCCAGCTTATTTACATCTAGTCTGTAGCTCGTCAAAGCATCTGAGAGCTCAATCGTACCGCTGTCAGACACCAGCGTTAGTCGTTGATAGACAGAAAAGTCCTTTATATGTATCTCAAGCGCCAACTGTTGCGGATTACCCGTATCGATCCATTTGAAAGGTACATTTTGACCTTCCTGTTTCAGGATGCCATGCATAGGTTGATCAAAAGCAGCAAATTCGAATGTAACAGATGACTTTCCAATATCCGAAACTTTCATATTATTTTCCCCCACTGTCATTTAGGCTGCCGCCCAACATCATGTATAGATCGATCAGTTCAGCAGCTTGGTCAGCGGAAGTTCTCCGAGCATCACTAACGGAGGCAGCTTTGTGGGTCTCTACAGAGTCATTAATGATCTCCAAAGCATGCACTAAGGCCTCCTGAGTGGGCTCAATGATGTAGCCATTTTTGTTCTCAGTGATATCTTCACTAATACCACCCATGCTGCTAGCTACTACCCAACATCCGCTTGCCACTGCTTCGCGCGTTACTAGCCCAAAACTCTCCGGCCACATAGAAGGGGCAAATAAAACGTCGATCTTTCTATAGAGTTTAACAATATCCTCTTGACGTACGCGACCAACAAAAGTAACTGGGACATTACCCCAAGTTGAATGATGCTCATATTCTTCACTTTTGGAGTGATCGACCACCAGAACCTCTATATTCAAAGGCTGACTTTTTATCACCGCCTCTTTAAGCAGATAATAACCTTTGTGTTCGGACATCCCACCAATATGTCCGCACACAACTCGCTGAGTAAACGATGTGTTTTTCGGTCTCCATTTGATGTCACTTGAGACACCATTTGCTACTACCTCAATTTGACGGATCCCATTTTTCCGATAGATCTCAGCGAATGCATTCGACACGGTTAGCACTCTAGAAGCGCTGTGAAGCAAGTCTTTCAGATCCCGACGGCGTGCGATCGAATCGGACAACTTTATATTTGTTGGCATTTCAATGACTTGGTAAGGGTCTGGATGCCCTTCAGGGTAAACTTTCGAATTGTGGTCAACTAGGAACTGGAAGTCTGATATCCACCAAGCGTCGTGAATAGTAACCACGTATGGAATTTTAAAATCTCTTGCCGCTTCTACAATCGATGAGGTGAGGCGCTGAACGCAGTGGAAATGGATCAAATCAGGTTTTTCTAGTTCGAGAAACTCCTGGAATAGGCGATACATCTCAGGATCTTTGGGGTGCCAATCCATGTGTTCACGCCATAGTGTCGTGGCCCTATATACTCGACTCCCCTCGTGAGTGTACACCGTCATCTGATGTGGTTGCCTACACTCCACATCTGCAGTGAAGACACAGACATCAATGCTATCAGCGTAGCTTTTTCTAAATTCAGCGAAATTATCAGCTACGACGCGAGTTGCGCCACCGATGGCCTGAGGCGGAAAGAAAACATTTACCAGCGCAATCTTCTTCTTAGTTTTAGCTTTTTGTGGCATCGGCGCGATGTTTTCCAAAGCATGAACCAGGCTTTGTCCTAACGACTGAAGACTGTAGTCCGTCGTCGCCCGTTTTTGAGCGGCTTCCCCCACCTTGTCCCGCAGGCTCTTATCATCAACCAATTTTTTTAAAGCCGAGTACCAATCATCCTCAGTACTTGCCAAGAAACCGTCAACGCCGTTGTTTACAACATCGCGGTAATTAGCAGTACTGCTCAAGACTGATGGAATTGCAAAACAGCCTGCTTCAAACCATTTTAGCTCACTCTTGCAAGCATTGACTGTGTCATCATGCAGCACTGCAATATTGATGTCAGCCTGTTCCAAGAGCGACCAGTACCCCTGTACGCTATCCACTGCCGGCAATTGGTTGAATTGGTCAGCGTAGCGCTTAGTGAATGTAGTTGGTAAACGTAGGTACCCCACTACAACCAATCGCGCATTCGGTGTTTCACTCAGCACCCGCTCGATCGCAGGCAGCGCCTGCTCGATGAAGTCAGTATTGTGTGCCTGAGTACCGCTACCATAGAATATGTCAATGGTTGATTTAAATGATTTATCGATCGTTCGGATTTTATTGAGCCTATCCAATCCGTTTCGATGTAGCCAGCATGTGTTATCTCGAACCAGTTTTGCAAGCTCTACTCGCAGCGGCTCTGTTGAAGCAATGCCCTGACGGCAAAGTCGAGCAGCTGCGTTAAACAACGACATCCCACGCGTTAACTCACGATGAGTTGCGAGTGAAACATACCCGCCATAGCTGTCGATTGATGGCGGATACTCAGGCGCGAAAAGGAGATCGTCAATTTCGTATAAGCTCAATTTTCCAGTTGTATTGACTTGAGCGATTGCCTTGATGACCTGAACGACTGCAGGCACGCGGTAAAAAATCACTACATCGTGCAATGCCAGTGCATTTTGATTCTTGTCCAGTTCAGTCCAGCTTACGGCGGTCACCTGTTTGCCCAAGGCTTCAAGCTGTTCGACTTTTTGATCTATCCGGTAACGAACGCATTGCGATATATGGAAATCCCCAACAATCAGTACCCGGTCGGTATTGACATGACCTAGAGGAGGCAGACGAGGCAGACCATCATTGGAACTCGGCGTAATGTCGCCATATACGGGCAGATAGGCCTTGTAGATCTTAGCCGCGTATGCATAAGCGGTGTCAATTAGACGGCTACGGTCGAGCATATCCACGCGGGCCATGAGTTTTGCGTGGACGTCCCGCCACTTCTGCTCTGCCAAGCGGTCCAACTCATCCACTTGGGGTTTGTGGTTAGGATTTTCAGCAATGCCTTCAGCCAACACGCTGAGGGCTTCATCCAAACGGTGAAGCTTGGCTAAACAATGTGCTCGGTTGAACGCAGTCCAGATAGGCGGATGCGGAAGTTCAGCGGCGGCCTCAAAATATTGCAAAGCAATACTGAAATGGCCGTCTTCCATGTAGCTATTGCCCAACCGGTTGGATGCAGCAGCATGAGGTGCGATGCTCAATGCTGCTTCCAGAAGGATCCTTCCTTCTTGCACCTTATGATGTGAGAGGTAGTGCTCGCCCAGTTTGAAATAGACCGCTTGATTTTTATCTGGCGTTTCAGCCAGATCTACAGCGATCACTTCCTGCCCGAGGAATATGTTCATGATGCGCTGAGGTTCAAGCTCAAGCCCTCTTAGGGCGCTACGCTCAATGACTGCTGTGAGGCTAAAGCCGCTCGGGATCAGCTGCAAGGGAAGGCCATGCATTTTAGCCCATGCGCTCACGCTAGGAACACGCCCTTCAGCCTTTCCGAAACGTTGGAAATGAGCCTCCGCTATTGCCTGATTGCTTACACCGCCCGCTTTGAGATCAGGGTAAAACGTCAGATAGAAATCCAATTCCACGACTGACTCTGCTTTGACCTCCGAGCCCCTGTCGTCGTCATTCACTGCCTCAGCGATGAGCTCAGCGTCGCCAGCTTCGTGGGAAGCGGAGGCATATCGACCCTCTTGGTAACCAAAAGCATGCCAGTGGTGCTCCAACGCCTCATCGGTTAGGGAAGCCAGGTCAGCGTATCGACGCCGATAGTAGGTTACATCCAGCAAGAAACGCCTTGAGCCAGTTTTTTTTTGAAGAGCAGGCTCAGGGCTGCCCTCAGCGTGCGCGCCTTGCTTTCCATTCACACTTGGCACGCCTTCCATAACAGACATTTCTCACTTTCCTATGACTAATCGAGGGTGCCAGATACTGAGACTCGAGAGTGTGGTCCTACTACCTTCGCAGAAAAATTGAACCTTTCGCTGCTTAAGGATCGTCGCCCTAGGCGCCACCACTTCTGATTAACTTCTCAGGATGACCGGCAAAAATTTGGAACTATCTTACACCGACCTCAGCCGACAGAGCAGCCTCTTGGTATCGGGTGAGGCTATCGGACGGTTCCGAGATCAGGATGCTTTGACCGCCGTCCATCGACCTAGTTGCCACGATATCCTTGGTATCGCGAGGCACCTGGACGTGTAGCGATCAGGTCGAATACTTGATCTAGGCACTAGGGCTTGACGTACCTTGCTTGTGAGCCCGGGGGCAAAACCATATTCACGACGAGTAAGTGCACCAAGCGCACCCAACAGTGTATTTTTCACCATCACGGTGGTCTAATCCGAGGCTAGTACTTCGTCTTAGGTCGCTGGAGCGAAGTTTCTCAGCGTCATCTGTCTACGACAATACCTTTCGTCCAATTCGAGCCAAATTATGATCTTTGTAACAGGCGGAGCCGGCTTCATCGGCTCAAATTTTGTTCTCCAATGGTGCACCCAACACGCTGAACCGGTCCTCAACCTAGACGCCCTCACTTACGCAGGCAATCTGGCCAATCTTGAGGCGCTGGAGGGCAATGCCCAGCATCGCTTCGTCCAAGGAAGCATCTGTGATGCCGCGCTGCTGACCGAGCTGTTTGCGGAGCATCGACCGCGCGCTGTGGTTCACTTCGCTGCTGAGTCCCACGTAGATCGGTCCATCACTGGCCCTGAGGCTTTCGTCCAGACCAACGTGATGGGCACATTCCGCCTGCTGGAGGCTGCCAAAGTACACTGGAGCAGTCTGCAGGCCACGGAAAAGGATGCATTTCGCTTCCTCCACGTCTCTACGGATGAAGTTTATGGCACACTGACGCCGACCGATCCTGCTTTCACGGAAACTACGCCGTATGCGCCCAATAGCCCTTACTCGGCCAGTAAAGCCGCCAGTGATCACTTGGTGCGTTCCTACTTCCATACTTACGGCATGCCGGTGCTCACCACGAATTGCTCAAATAATTATGGACCGTTTCACTTCCCTGAGAAACTGATCCCGTTGATGATCGTAAACGCGCTGGCCGGTAAAGCGCTCCCGGTCTATGGCGATGGGCAACAAATTCGTGACTGGCTGTACGTTGAAGACCACTGTTCCGGTATCCGTCGTGTTCTGGAAGCCGGCAGGACCGGAGAGACTTACAACATTGGTGGCTGGAACGAGAAAGCTAACATCGACATTGTGCGGACGATTTGTAGCTTGCTCGACGAGATGGCACCTGCTGCAGCGCGCCACGTCATCAACCAAAAGACCGGCAAGCCTGTCGAGCAATACGAAGAGCTCATCGCTTACGTAGCTGACCGCCCTGGTCACGATCGCCGCTATGCCATCGACGCCCGCAAGATCGAGCGTGAGCTCGGTTGGAAACCCGCGGAAACCTTCGAGACGGGCATCCGGAAAACCGTTTCCTGGTACCTTGCCAATCAGGAGTGGGTCAAGGGTGTTATGGACGGCAGTTACCGTGATTGGGTAGCCCAGCAATATGAGGCAAACAAAAGGTGAAAATCCTTCTGCTGGGCAAAAACGGGCAAGTGGGGTGGGAACTCCAGCGTGCGCTAACGCCGCTGGGCGAGCTAGTTGCTCTGGATCGCCAAGGCGCCAATGGTTTGTGTGGCGACTTGTCCAATCTGGATGGTCTAATTGCCACTGTCCGTCAAGTCAAACCCGACGTCATTGTAAACGCTGCTGCCTACACCGCAGTAGACAAGGCCGAGAGCGACCAACCATTGGCCGCGCTAATCAATGCACAGGCGCCTGCCCTGCTGGCTCAGGAAGCGAAAGCTATAGGCGCTTGGCTGATTCATTATTCGACCGATTACGTATTTGACGGCAGTGGCGACCATCGCTGGCTGGAAACCGCGCCTACCGCGCCCCTCTCCGTGTACGGTCGTACCAAAATGGAAGGCGAGCAGGGCATTCTCTCAAGCGGCGCAATGGCCATAGTACTACGCACTAGCTGGGTGTATGCTGCGCGCGGACACAACTTCGCCAAGACCATGCTACGCCTGGCTCAGGACCGTGAAACGTTGAGCGTAGTGGCCGACCAGTTCGGCGCCCCTACGGGTGCGGAACTAATCGCAGATGTCACCGCACATATACTGCGTCGAGTCGCTGGTGAGCGAGGCGACAGCCGGTTGAGCGGTGTTTACCATTTGGCTGCATCCGGCGAAACCACTTGGCATGGATTTGCCCAGCTTGTCCTGACGCACGCGCAGCGCAGTGGCGTTGCGTTAAAAGTAACTGCTGATCGTATTGCTCCTATCAGCACAGATGCTTATCCGGTGCCTGCTCCACGCCCACGCAATTCGCGTCTAGCGCTGGAAAAACTGGAAAACACGTTCAATCTCAAAATGCCGCTTTGGGAGCAAGGTGTGCAACGTATGCTGGACGAAATCCAGCAATAGGGACTCTCATGGCTCGTAAAGGAATTATTCTAGCTGGCGGCTCGGGTACACGCCTGCACCCGGCAACGCTCTCTGTTTCGAAGCAGTTGCTGCCCGTGTATGACAAACCAATGATCTACTACCCGCTGAGTACCCTTTTACTCGCTGGGATTCGGGACATCTTGATCATCTCAACACCCCAAGATACTCCTCGTTTCGAGCAGTTACTGGGCGATGGTGATCAGTGGGGTCTTAACCTGTCTTATGCAGTGCAACCTAGCCCTGACGGCTTGGCACAGGCTTTCACAATAGGCGAAGATTTTATCGGTGGCGACTCATCAGCTCTGGTCCTGGGCGACAACATTTTCTACGGCCACGATTTCCAGTCTCTCTTGCTGAGTGCAGGTCAGCGCAGTGAAGGTGCATCGGTATTTGCGTACCACGTTAACGACCCGGAGCGCTATGGTGTAGCTGAATTCAACGAGACGGGACGAGTGCTATCGCTCGAAGAGAAGCCTAAACAACCTAAGTCCAACTATGCGGTTACTGGCCTTTACTTCTACGACAGCCAAGTCGTCGATCTGGCCCGCAGCCTGAAACCATCACCCCGTGGCGAGCTGGAAATCACCGATCTCAATAACCTTTACCTCCAGCAAGAACAGTTGCACGTAGAGATCATGGGGCGCGGCTATGCATGGCTAGACACTGGCACCCACGACAGCTTGCTCGATGCCAGCCAATACATCGCTACCATGGAACGCCGCCAAGGCCTCAAGGTTGCTTGTCCTGAGGAAATTTGCTTCCGTGCTGGCTGGATCAATGCCGAGCAACTTGAGCGATTGGCTCAGCCTCTGCTCAAAAACGGTTACGGCCAATACCTGCGTAATCTGCTTAACGAAAAGGTGTTCTGATGCACGCTACATCCTTGGCAATACCGGAAGTCTTCCTGTTTACCCCGAAGGTGTTCGGCGACGAGCGTGGCTTCTTCTATGAGAGCTTCAACGCTAACGTCTTCAAGGAAGTGACCGGACTACAGCCTGACTTCGTTCAGGATAACCATTCGAAATCGGCAAGAGGGGTGCTTCGGGGCTTGCATTACCAGCTCGCGCCTCATGCTCAAGGCAAACTTGTACGCGTGGTCCAGGGTGAGGTCTTTGACGTAGCCGTTGATATCCGTCGCTCCTCCCCCACTTTCGGCAAATGGGTCGGTGCGGTGCTTTCTGCAGAAAACAAGAATCAGCTGTGGGTCCCGCCAGGGTTCGCACACGGGTTTGTCACTCTGAGTGAAACCGCTGAGTTCCTGTACAAGACTACAGATTTCTACTCGCCTGCCAGTGAGCGTTGCATCGCGTGGGATGACCCGGAAATTGCAATCGAGTGGCCGATTGATTTCAGCCCGAGCTTGTCTGGCAAGGATCAACTCGGCGTGACGTTGGCTAACGCTGAAGTGTTCGAGTAATCTTGCAAAGGGGCCAAGCCGCGTAAGGCTTGGCCTTGCCAACAACTGCAGCTTAAGCAGTTCTGATTTCCCGGCACCTGGGCTCGCCATAGTAAGAAACGCTTGTGTGCGATTCATCCGCTTCGATGATTAGAGCGGCGCCGCTTTTCCCGGTAACTGACTGACTCTGATGTTGAGCACGCAAGCTTAGGCTTCAGAAAGCAAAAAGATCAGAATCTGCCCCTTCCTTGTAGTCCATTTCCGAAAGATACTCTTCCTCCCTATTTCCCGTTGCGGCCAGTCTGGAAGCGACCTAGTCTCGCCCTGTCGTTAGCTATCAACGACACGGCTTTGACAGGCCGTCACGGTACATAGAGATCAGCTCGTCCTTGATGGCGGCTGTACGTGCGGGCACGCTTGCGTGCGCCGGAACTTGCTATGTCCGCCGGTCTGTCAACCCACGTACAGCTGCCACCCACTTGTTTGACAGCAAGAGGCGGCCGCACAGATCAAAGGACATACGCGATGCTTAAAATCGTCCCCGACCCACCGCACCACATCCACTCCCTTGAAGACACCCTGATCCAAGCCTCGGACCACGCGCTATGCGCCGCGACCGTCGCGCATCAGGCCTTGCTGCTACAGCCCAAATCTCCGGCATCGATTCTGATCATGACGTCTCTGCACGAACTCGAGACGCTGCGGGCCTTGCTGGAGTCAGCGCTTGTGCACGTGCAAAAGCCGAAAGAACCTCGAGCAATGCATTGAAGCCAGCTGGCGCTGCGCCAGGCAGACCATTGCCAAGCAATGGTCGCCCACACCGCAGCACTGGCAGCAAACAATCAGGGAGATCAACCAATGACCGCACACCACACTGGCGTCACCGCCGGCAAAACCAAGTTCTATCAAGGCAAACAGCAAACCGAGCCATTGTTCTGCATCGAACCCGGCATACCGTGCGAGCACGCCCGCGCCCAAGCTTCTGAGCTGATGGGTTACGCACAGGAACTGACCATCAGTGGTTTGATGGACGAAAACCCCGAGCTGGTCTGGGCGGCGTACTACCTAGGCGCGCTGGCCAAGACACTGATGGATGATGCAGATGCCGGTATGGCGAACCCAAGTGTCAGGTGACCGGGCGGGGTCGTCGCTGCCCTGCTCGTAGAAAGCTGGCTTTTCGGATCGCCAACGCCGAACGCACGCAGACCTATGCTGTTGTAGATCGTCCTTTGAGACACATTCAACAGGTATTTAAAATGCTCTATTGCTGATCGAAATCCCCTGTTGCTAATCTGGACCACCTTTTCAACTGGCCATGGATTGGCACTAAATGCTCAGACGACGTTTCTTGCAGTTCACAGGCTTGTCTACTTTGGGCCTGACTGGGGCAGGTAGCCTGATGGCGCAGCCCATGGCTACCTTCCCTCGCCCGGAGTTCTCGGTCACAGGTGTTCAGGTTAGGCTTTTCGGTCCCGCGTTTGCACAATCTACCCGTGTCTTCTTTTTGTCGGACACGCATCTCTGGCAAAGCGACGAGCGTGAATTGCCCTATCGGCAATACAGCCAACGCATGGCCGCCGCCTATAACCAAACGCAGCATTTCCAGACTGGTCAACCGACCAACCCCATGCAGGCGTTCGAAGCAACGCTTGACCTGGCTGCCGAGCAAAAGGTGGATTTGCTGGTTCTGGGTGGCGACATCGTTAGCTACCCGTCCGAAGCTGCTATTGAGTGGGTACAAGGCAAGCTCAAGGCGTGCGGTATTCCCTATACCTACATCGCGGGTAACCATGATTGGCACTACGAGGGTATGACGGGAAGCCAGGATGGCCTACGCCGGGAGTGGTCTGAAAAGCGGTTGAAGCCGTTGTACCAAGGGGCCAACCCCCTTATGTCTACACGCGACGTGAACGGTATCCGCTTTATCGTCATTGATGATTCAACCAACCAGATAGTGCCCGAGCAACTGGAGTACTTCGTCCGGCAGGCTGCGTTCGATGGGCCTGTGGTGTTGGTCGCGCATGTGCCTTTGTACGTACCGGGCAGGCCTATCACGTTCTCGTGTGGCAACCCGTATTGGGGGGCTGCCAGTGACACCCTGTACACCATGGAGCGCCGGGAACAGTGGCCAGCCAAGCACACCGACGTGACCATGGAGTTTCACCGACGTGTGTTTTCAACGCCAAACCTGGTCGGCATCCTGGCAGGCCATATTCACAGTCAGTCGGTGGATGTGTTCAACGGGATTGCGCAATTCGTGGCGCCGCCTAACCTTGCGGGCGGGTATCTGGACGTACGCTTCGAACCGGCCTAAGCAAGCCCGGGGTGCGAACCATCACCGGCAAGCCACCAACGCCTGAATACAGGCGCCAGTGGCGGCCCGAAGGCTATCAGCCGAGGCGTTCAGCCAACACGATTTCGGTTAGTCGTTGCGCGCTTTGAGCCCATGTCAGCGATGGCATGCCCTTGGAGTCAGGATGCTGGCCCTGCTCGAACAAGGCCAGCCAGGCCTTGATGCTCTGAGCCAAATCGGCGGGCTGCTCCCCCTTGAAGTAGTAGGCATGATCCAGCGCTACTTCCCTGAAGATCGGGATATCCCGCGCCAGAATGGGCAGACCATGCTGAGCAGCCTCGATCAACGGCAGGCCGAAGCCTTCACCCACCGAGGTAAACACCAAACAGGCACTGCTGGCGTACACCTGCTCGAGGTACTCGTCGCTGATGCCGGTCAGCCAGAACAGCCGCTGGCCCTGCTGTGGATGCTCACGCAACCGGGCGATAGTCTCTGGTATATCGCGACGTGCTTCATCGCCCAAGGCTTTCCAACCCTCCCCGCCCACGATGGCCAGGTTCACGTCTACCCCTTCGTCCCAAAGCAGCTCGAACGCTTTAAGGGCTTGAAGGTAGGACTTGCGAGGCTCGACGGTACCCACCAGCAGGAAGGTCGGCTTGGCACGCAGCGTGCTCAGCGTTTGTTCGGCACTGGCAGGCATGCCTTTGCTGGGCGCTGAGTTTGCAAGGTCCGCGCCGTGGTGAGACCAATCGATCTGCAGGGCTCGCTTACCCTTGCGTTCCAGGGCCTGCTCTTTGACCCACGCTTGCAAGTCATCGGCCACTGCCTTGGACACGGCGACAACCCCATCCATGCCCGTGAGCACCTTGAGCCACTGGGCAAAACCAGGTTCGGTCCCTGGTGGGAAGACATGGGGCATGCGCAGCGGTAGCAAGTCGTGAAGCATGAACCATACGGCCACCCCGGTATCGCGGTAATACTGGATAAGCCCCGCTTCGTTGGCCCGTACCAGTGTATCGCCGGAGAGGTCCAGGCCAATCAGCACGTCGCCGGCCATTGGATCGACCCGCTCTTCGGTCGCCCAGTCATGCGCAACCCCCAGCATGTCCAGGGTATAGCGACGGGCGCAGTGATAGTTCCAGCTGCCGCTCTTGTCGCTCAGATAAACCGGCTCTATGCGGTAGCCGGCAGGCGGGTTTTGCAGCAGGGCCAGCATCAAGGCGCGGGCTACGCGCTCGATGCCTGTCTTCAAGTCGGAGTGGCTGGTGGCGGTGACGTCCAGGAATAGTCTGCGTTGCGGGCGCATCAACGGCATGTTGAGCGCGATGCACTGCGACAATTGCCGGCGTTCAACGTCGGTCAGGGCCTGGTTACGCGTTACAAGCTCAGTGACCAGGCGGTCTACCCCGGCGCGCGCGGTGCGGTCGAACGCTTCAATGGCTTCGAAATAGGCACGTGCACAGGCAGCGGGGGCGTGCTTGTCGTGGATAACGCTGCGTGCGTGGTTACCGAGTGTGGCGCGCAGCTGCGGGTCGCCGTGCAATGCGTTGATCGCCTCGATCAAGCTGTCAACGGTGCAGTCGTCAGGCAGTAGCCAGACCGCTTCAGCATCGAGCTCGGCCATGGAACCGTTGGCATTGACGACCAGTGGCAGGCCGTAGTTCATGCAGTCCAGCACAGCGGCCGACGTCTCGCCGCGCGATGTGGTACGCAGCTGTATCGCCATGTCGGCGGCCTGAAGGTACTGATGGAAAGTTTCACGCGAGGCATAACCGGTGATCTTGACCGTACTGGCATGGCCGCTGCGGCCAATGGTGTCGAGCAGTTGTTGGCCATACGCACCGCCATGGTTGTCACCGACGAACACCAGCTTGCAGGTCTTGTCCTGCGCCAGCGAACTGCCAAACCACGCATCAAGCACCTGATGGTTGAGCTTGGAAGGGTCCAGGAAGCCGAAGCTGCATACGACAAAATCGTCCTCACCCAACCCCAATTGCCTACGTGCCTCGGCCCTGTCCGGTTGCAGAGCAGGCTCGCGCAGCAAGGGGATGACGTGCCAATTGGCGGGGTCATAGTCGCTGTACCATTGCCGGGCAAGCTTGCAGGAGTAGTCGGAATGAACGATCAGCCCCTGAGCGTGCTGCAGCGGGTGCAGGTTAACGGGGTAATTGAGCCTGGCTGCATCTGCATCCCGGTACAGCTCTGCTGCGGCCTTGTAGCCGTGGCTGGCGTACAGCGCCTTGACCCAGTCATGGGAATAGCCGGCGTGTTGCTCGCGCCAGCTCATCAGGCCGCTCATATAGAAATCATGCAGGACCACGGTGCCAGGCACTGCCTGCATCAACGCCAGCATATGGTCGTGATACGGCGAGTTGCCCATCTGATAGATCACCCGGTCGACGGTGTGGGCATTGTCCAGCAACCACTGTGCATCATGCACATCGAACCCGGCCTGCACCCAGTGCTGTTCATAGCGGTCTTGGACCACGATCAAGCTGATGTGGTAATACTCGGCAAGCGCAGGCAGCAACTCTGCGCTGTAGTCGGCAATGCCTGTGCGCTCGGGCGGTAACGGCGAGACAAAGGCCAGCCTGGGTTTCGGCCCCTGGCCAGGTGTACTGTGCCGTGCGGGCTCGACGGCCGCGATGGCTTCGAAGGCTTCAATGGTGCGCTTTGCTGTCTGGTCCCAAGAGAACCGGCGTGCCTGCTGCAGCGCATGGGCGCGCTGGGCATTCAGAAACGCTTCGTTGCCAAGTGCCTCGGTCATCTTGGCCGTGATGGAGGCAACGTCGAGGGGATCGAAAAGAGCTGTTTCCAAGCCGATGACTTCAGGCAGGCTGGAGGTGTTGGCGGCGATCACTGGCGCACCACAGGCCATGGCCTCCAGCGCCGGCAGACCAAAGCCCTCATGCCAGGATGGGAAGACGAAGAGCTCGCACAGGTTGTAGAGCTGTACCAGCTCTTCTTCGGTCACGTAGTTGGTGAAGCGCAGTTCATCCTCGCGCAAGCCGGCTTTACGCGCCTCCTGCATCAACCCCATCCGGTCGCCTTCGGACATCTTCCCGGCGAACAGCAGCTGGTGGTGCTGACGCAGGCCGCTCTCGAGCCTGGCAAAGGCCTGGATCAAGCGCGGCAGGTTCTTGCGTTCGTCCGCCCCGCCGGTGTACAGCACGAATGGCCTGTCGAGCCCGAACTTGGCCTGAAGCGCTTGCGCATGGGCCGGGCTAACTTCACATGGCTTGAAGTGGTCGTCGATGGCAGTCGATACGTTTACGACGCGCTCGGCTGGCACGCCGAGGGTATCCAGTGTTTCCTGACGGGAAAAGGCCGAGATGGCCAGCAGCCCACTGGCGCGCTGTAGGTGCCCTACCTTGCGCATGTAGTACTGCTCGTAGCTGGGGTTGGGCTTGAGGTAGTGGTCGGGGTTGAGCAGCGGAATCAGGTCATAGAGCGAGACGGTGACCGGGACTTGGGTATCGAGCAGCCCTACGCTGCTGATCGCATCGTCGATGTAGCCTTCGAACAAGCTGGTGATGTGAATGACGTCCGGCTTGAGGCTGGCGAGAAACGCCTCTCGTATCAACTCGGCATTCTGGCGGCGCGCCGTGTTGCCAGGGTCGATCTCCTGGACCGGGCCTGGGGCGTGCCAGACCCGAATGTTCTCCTGGGGCAAAAGCCCCTGGAATGCTTCGCGAATGCCTTCGATGGTATGCGCGAACAGGCCATTGAGTGCCAGGAAGACTTCGTGATCGCCGCGATTACGGACGATGCCCTGGGCAAAGGACAGTGTATAGCGACCAATGCCGCGGAAGCGGCTTTCGGTCTGTGCCCCTTGCATGTCAATAACAATACGCATCAACGCACATCCTTAATCTTGGTCGCTTTCTCGAACTTGTGTAACACCTCCAGCCCGCGTGCCGACAAGGTGTCATCGACAGTGCCAGCAGCCATGGCCTGCATCATGCCTGGCATTGAGGAGGCGACAGGATGTGCACCGGCCAGGCCGTGATGACGGGCAAACTGGCGCAGCCTCGAGGCCAGAGGCGGGTATTGGTTGATCAAGTTGACCAGCTTGCGTTTGGCCTCCGGACGCGCGGCCGCCTGGCGGATTAGCACTACCAGCCCTTTGCGCACTACGGCCTTGCTGCGCTGTAGCAGGCCGCGGGTTACCCGCTTGCCCTGCACCACGGCTACCCGCATGGGCTTGGTCATGAACCAGGAGGTGCTGGTCAACAGCGCCTGTACCCGCTGCTCGCTGAGCGCGGCACGTTCCTCGGCTGCAGCCGCGTGGGCCTGACTGGCCTGCAATTGTGCCTGGCTGGCCGCCGCATGCGCTTCGTGCTCCTGGGCCTTTTTTGCCCAGCGGTCAATGTCTGCCTGGGAGGCGCGAAGTTGCGCGTCGATCGCTCGGTTGGCCTGGATATGGCTTTGTACTTCATCGGCCAGCTTCGCCCGCTCCTGCTGAAGTTCAGCCAGGTGGCGTTCGTAGACTTGCGACATCCGATCGCTTTTCTCGTCCAGTGCTCTCAGACGGTCTTCGATGCGGGAGCTTGCAGCGTTTTGATGGGTTTCCACGTGGTGCACATGCTTTTTGATTGCTTGAAGAGCACTTTCGATGCTGCTCATCCACAGCACGCTCGACGTGTCGGGCACTGGCTCATCGCTGTGCTCTGAAAGCCCCTGCAACGTGTCGAGCAGCAACTGGAAGCTCCAGGTACCCACCGGCTTGCTCCAGAGGCTGTTCATCCAGTTGGCGTACGGTTGCGGCAGGCTGAACGGGCTGATGGCAATTTCACGCAACGGCATTGGCTTATCGACGCTGCCAGTCACCACCTCCTTGACGAAAATCATGAAGGCCAGATAAAGGTTGTGTGGCCAGACACAGTCAGTGGGCTGGTTGCCGATGGAGCCGAAATCTATGAGCCGAGCCTTGCCGCCGGTATCGAGCATCACGTTCCATACCCGGACATCGTCGTGATAGAAACCATGCTGTTCCAGCAAGGCCAGCTGCCTGAGTACATCCAGCAATACCGCCTGCTTGTTCAGCGGCTCACCTCTGGCAATCACGTCGAGTAGCAATTGCCCCTGGATCCGGTCAGTCACCAGCCAGCTTTCTGTAGCGTTCGCGCCACTGACATGATGGGCCGGGGCGTCGAACCCTGCAGGCGGATGCAGAAGAAACTGCGCCTCGCGCTCCAGTTCAGTTCGGTTTCGAGCACCGAATGTGCCATCGACCCGAAAGACTTTGACGAAATAGTCATCACTCTCGTAATAACGGCGTGCGCCCTGGTGCGCACCATCTGCCAGTGCGTGAGAGTCGGGGGTCCAAGAGCTGATACGCTGACCGATCCCTTCGAGGTACCAGATCTGGTTACTGGCAACATAGAGGGGGCGCTGGATCTCGGCCAGGTGGGTGGAGTGTCGCGCAAGCTCATGCAGGAAGGCGCTGTTTTCGAGCAAATAGCGTGGGTCTTCCGGTTGGGCCGGGCCCCAGTACAACGGCTCTTCAGCCACTGCAAACTCACCCACGAAAACCACGACTTTGTGCAGCAACTGCTCAAGCAGCGCCTTTATGTGCTCTTTGCCCAAGTCGTATACCAAATGGTGGAACACACTCAGGCCCAACACCATATCAAACTGCCCAGGCTCGACCGTTTCGAGGAAGTCCTGCACCTTGCCGAACGTGAACTGAGCCTTGTACTCGGGGTGTTCGGCCAACAGGGCGCGACATACCTGGACGTTCTGCTCCAGATAGTCGATGCCGTGCACCTGCGCGCCCAGAGCTGCCAGGTTGAGGCTGAAAAAACCTTGTGCACAGCCCAGGTCAAGCACTTTCAGCGGGCGGCCCTGGATACGTTCCACCACCTTGTAGATACCCACTATATGCGCCAGGCGGTCATGGCTGGTGCGCGAGCTGCCTTCGGATAATTCGGGGTGGCCAAAAATGGGCTGATACAGCTCCGGCAGACTGGCTACCTGCGACTCGATAGTGCTCATTTGGAGGGTACCTCAAGGTGCTTTCCGCATTCTGAGAATGCAGATTGCATATCAACAATTCCTGAAAACTGCATTGGCCTGGTGACATTCAGCAAAACAGAATCGTAACGGCGGTCCAGCGGTTGCAAGTCATGCAGCGGATCACCGGCCGAGACGCCGAAGGACACCAGGTAGTGACCTGCATTCAGGTGCATGGGCACCGAGAAGCGAAACACCTTGATGTCACCGGCACGTGCGCGAATGGTGTCGGCACTTTTACCCGCCAGGAAGGAGTTCGTGCCGTACAGGAAAATGCCTTCCAGCGTTTTGAGCAGAAAGCCCGGGACTACGCTGTCGTAGTCCTGATCGAAGCGAACCTTGAAATAGAAGTCCACCGGGCTGTTGCTTTCAATCTGCGAAGGGTACTGCACGCCATCGGCGACTATCAGGTAATCGAGAATGGTCGCGCCCGTGTGCCCCCACCGGTATTCTTCCTTGCGGTAACCAGGACGGGTATGGAAGTCGTCCGTTGCGCCTTCGAGCATCTTCGAGCTCAATTGCTGTTCCACTTCTGCGCTCACCGCCTTCAGCACTGGCGCTTTTCCGAACAACTCGTCCAGGTAACGGTTGGTGACGTCGCGCGCACTACCGTCCATCTCGACGCGGCCGTCCTTGAGCATGATGGCACGCTCGCAGTGCTTCACGACGTCGCCTGGGCTGTGCGAAACAAGAATCAAGGCCGTGCCCTGCTTCTTGAATTCGGCAATGCGCGTGTAGCACTTGGCCTGGAAGTAGGCATCGCCCACCGAAAGTGCCTCGTCCACGATCAACACATCAGGGCGAAACGCCGTGGCCACTGCAAAGGCGATACGCATCTGCATGCCACTCGAATAGGTGCGCACGTGGGTATCGAAGTATTCGCCAATTTCGGCAAACGCTTCGATCTCGGGCATCACGCGATCGATTTCTTCAGAGCTGAAGCCCATCAGGCCGGCCACGTGCCGCACGTTCTGCCGCCCCGTAAGCTCGGGGTTGAACCCCATGCCCAATTCCAGGATAGCGGAGATGCGCCCGTTGATGCGCACTTCACCCTGCGTGGGTTGGAGCGTACCTGTGATCATTTTCAGCAGGGTCGACTTACCGGCACCGTTCTTGCCGACAATGCCGATAGCTTCGCCCGCTTCGATCGTGAAGCTGACGTCGTTCAGGATCCAGTGCTCGGCCGAGGGCTTGAGCGGCACAAAGAACCAACGGGCAATACGCTGCCATTCGGAGCGGTAACTTCTGTAGGCTTTCCCCAGGTTACTGACTTTCACAAGGCTCATAGGGAATCCACCATCTCTGCCGACGCACGCCGGAACATGAACAGGCCGATGACCATCAGGCCCACGGCGACGGCGGTGATCATGCCGGTTTCATCCAGGTTCGGTGTACGGTTGTAGACCAGTACGTTGTGATACCCGGTCACGATCGGGTACATCGGGTTCATTTGCAGCACGCCCTTCATGTACTCCGGGATGATGTTCACCGAGTAAACGATCGGGGTAAACCAGAACCAGACCTGCAGAATGATAGGCACCACTTGCCCGATATCCCGCAAAAACACGTTGAGCACACCAAGAATCAGGCCAATGCCCACAGCCAGGGCCACCACTGCAAACGTCAAGGGCAGCAACCACAAGGCTTGCAACGTCGGCGGCTGGCCAAATGCAGTGAACACCGCGACCACTGCAACGAACAGCAACAGGTTGTTGAGCAACGCCGTACCTACCACGATCACTGGCAAGGTAATGCGCGGGAAGCTCATTTTCTTCATCAGGTTGCCCTGCTCGATAAAGAGCGTGAGGCATCGGCTGACAACCTCAGCGAACAGGTTCCACGCCAGCATCCCTGCCATCAGATACAGGGCGTACGCGTACTTGTTGTCTAAGCCGGGCAGCTTGGCGCCTAGTACATTGGACAGAATCAGCGCATAGATCGCCACTTGCGCCAGTGGATGAATGATCATCCACAGACCGCCTAACTTCGATCGCGAAAAACGAGCGATAAATTCGTTGCGGATCGACGTAACCACGAAGTTACGGTAGCTCCACAAACCTCTCAACATGCCTAGCATGGTTACTCCTGAATCAGACGCTCGATTTCCGCAACACGCTCATCCACCAGCGCCTGTTGGGCACGGCTTTCTACGTTCAGACGCAATAGAGGCTCGGTATTGGAGCCACGCAAACTGAATCGCCAGTCGGCAAACTCCACACTGATGCCATCGGTCCTGTCGACCGTCGGCTGTTGTGGCAGGTAGTACGCCAGGATCTTTTCGATGCTGCTGTTGACGTCATCGACCTGGTAGTTGATTTCGCCGCTGCACGGGAAGGCGGCGATGCGCTCGTCCACCAACTGAGCGAGGGTCTTGCCGGTCTGCGACATCAAGGCTGCTACGAGCAGCCAAGGGATCATGCCACTGTCGCAGTAGGCAAAATCACGGAAGTAATGGTGTGCGCTCATCTCGCCGCCATAGACGGCGTCTTCTGCACGCATGCGCTCCTTGATGAAGGCGTGACCGGTCTTGCTCTGGATGGCAATACCGCCGGCAGATTCGACTTGCTCGATAGTGTTCCAGGTCAGGCGAGGGTCGTGAATGATTTTGCTGCCTGGCTGCTGCCTGAGCAGCATTTCGGCCAGCAGGCCGACCAGGTAATAGCCCTCGATGAACCGCCCGCTGGCGTCGAAGAAGAAGCACCGGTCAAAGTCACCGTCCCAGGCCAATGCCATGTCGGCACCTGCGTCAAGCAGCGCCTGGCGGGTAAGCTCACGGTTTTCTGGCAGCAAGGGGTTAGGCACGCCGTTGGGGAAATGGCCATCGGGCTCGGCGTTGATCATCACCCATTCGATGGGCAAGCGCGCAGCCAATGCCTGCACCACCGGCCCGGCGGCACCATTGCCTGGGTCGGCGACAATCTTCAGTGGCTTGAGCGATGCCACATCGACGTAGGTAAGCAGGTGGTCTAGATAGGCAGTCTTGTCGAACGCTTCACGCACGCTACCTGATGTCGGGCTGACCTGGCCCAGGTCGCCGGCTTCAACACGC
Source organism: Pseudomonas sp. DE0157 (assembly GCF_007678615.1). Taxonomy (NCBI): domain Bacteria; kingdom Pseudomonadati; phylum Pseudomonadota; class Gammaproteobacteria; order Pseudomonadales; family Pseudomonadaceae; genus Pseudomonas; species Pseudomonas sp. DE0157. The sequence continues at coordinate 111,149 of NZ_VEJN01000005.1, read as the reverse complement.
TGTTTCACGGCGCCAAGACCAGTGTCGCCACTGATCGGGCGTGATTGGGCCCTGACCAGTTTCATGCCGTTATAGCCCTTAGGGTTATGACTGGCTGTAACCATTATCCCGCCATCGGCCTGGTAGTGGCTGGTGGCAAAGTAAACCTCTTCGGTGCCACAAAGACCGATGTCGATGACATCAGCACCGGCATCGACGATACCGCGGGTCAGCGCCGCCGCCAGGCCTGGGCTTTCCAGGCGCATGTCGCGGCCAACGACAAAGGCCTTGCCGCTCAATTCCAGCACCAGCGCTCGACCGATGCGGTAGGCAATATCGTCGTTCAGTTGAGAAGGAACCTGGCCTCGGATGTCATAGGCCTTGAAGCATTGGGTCTGGATGGGATCGAACATTGTCTTCCAACTCAAGTGCCGAGGCCACCCTTAGGTGGCCATCGGTGGAGAATGAAACGCGAGCCGTCCCCGCGCCGTTGCGAGCCCGTATGGCAACAAAGATCGGCGCAGGTTCAGTGACGGCTAGTTAGTGCAGCGGCCGTAATTGTCTTCGAAGCGGACAATATCGTCTTCGCCCAGGTAGTCACCGCTCTGGACTTCGATCAGCACCAGATCGATGACCCCGGGGTTTTTCAGGCGGTGCTTATGGCCAGCACGGATGAACGTGGATTCATTGGTGTTGAGCATCAGCTCCTGGTTGTCGTTGACCACGACGGCCATGCCACTGACCACGATCCAGTGCTCACTGCGGTGGTGATGCATTTGCAATGACAGGGATGCCCCCGGCTTGACGACGATACGCTTGATCTTGAAACGCTCACCGTTTTCCAACGTGGTGTAGGTGCCCCACGGACGGTGTACCGTCTGGTGCAGGAGATGAGCCGTATGGGATTGTGCCTTGAGCTGCCCGACGATGTGCTTGACGTCCTGGGCGTGATCCTTGTGAGCGACCAGCACCGCATCGGGTGTATCGATGACCAGCAAATCCTTTACACCAACCAACGCCGTCAGACGACCTTCGCTGTTGACGTAGTTGTTGCTAGCGCCATGAGCGAGGACTTCGCCTTCGAAACGGTTGCCGTCCTGGTCGACCGAGGTCAGTTCGCTGACCGCATTCCAGGAGCCGATGTCGTTCCAGCCGATGTCGCACGGTACTGTCGCTACCTTGCTGGAGCGCTCCATCAGCGCGTAGTCGATGGAGATGTCCGGGGCCTTGGCAAACTGCTCAGTGTCCAGCGTGAGCCAACTGTCGGCACCGCTGGTGGCCAGGCGCGAGGCTGCCAGTGTTTGCTGGGCCACTTCCAGCACCTCTGGCGCGTGCTGGTGCAGCTCGGCCAGTACGGTACCAACCCGGAAGCAGAACATGCCCGAGTTCCAGAAATAGTTACCGGCGGCGATATAGCCTTCGGCCGTTTTCAGGTCGGGTTTTTCGACGAAGCGGGCGACGGTGAGGCCGCCGGACTCACCACAGCTGTGGGAGGCCTCGATGTAGCCAAACCCTGTTTCAGGGTATTGAGGCTGAATACCGAACGTCACCAGCCAGCCCTCGGCGGCCAGCTGTTGTGCGGTGGCAACCGCGCGGGCAAATGCCTGCTCGTCCTGGATCAGATGGTCTGCGGCCAGCACCAGCATCTGTGCGTCGTCACCTTGGGCCTTCTGCAGCTGCAGCGCAGCCATGGCAACAGCGGCTGCCGTGTTACGGCCGAAAGGCTCCAGAATGTAGCTTTGCGCATGGCCGCTCTGGTTGACCGTGCGGTATTCGTCTTCAGTCTTGAACAACAGTTCACGGTTGGTGACCGTCATCACCTGGGAAACTCCTGGCAGCCGCGAGGCGCGCAGGAAGGTTTTTTGAATGAGGTTCTGACCACCAGGCAGCGTCATGAATGGCTTGGGGTGCGCTTCTCGCGACACGGGCCATAGCCGGCTGCCGACGCCACCTGAAAGAATTACCGGGACCAGGTCCATATATCTAATCCTTAGTTGCCACTCTCATGGCATCTGACAATTTACTGAAGAAGCCTGAATCATCGTGATGATAACGTTGCTTCATGTTTTTGCTTGCTCTGCCATGCGGCGAAGCGCGTAAGCCAGCACCAGTCCGTGTGCCGAAAGAATATCAGGAAACTCCCCTACCAGTCTTGCCTGCCCCGAACCATCACACCCGGTATCGCCAGGGCTTGACGACCATCCAAGGTAGGAACGGCGGGCCACCGGGGGCCCGCCATAGACAATGCTCACTGTGCAGCAGCACGCGATGATTGCAGGGCCGGATACTGCCCGCTCGGCTGCACCCTGATACGCGAAATACCCAGGCCTAAAAGGCGCTCGTCACTGCTGGCACCCAGCGCACTGGGGCTGATGGGCGAGGGAGGTAAAATTTCGATGCTGTTGCCTTGAACGCCTTCGAAGGTGATCTCGCGGGTACTTTGATCAGCGCCGAACACGACCTGGCGTTTGACACCCCCTGCACTGACCGTGACAGGCGCACCGGCGTTCGGCCCATAAGCCAAGGCGCTGATCTGGAGAACGAAGTCCCGTGGCAGAGGCTGCTCGAAGGTGAGGCTGACAGGCCCCAGATGAGCGTCGGTCCAGCGCCCCCAACTTTCAGCCTGGGAGAAGCCGGAAACCTTGGTAAGAAAGTCTGGAATGCCGGTCTTGCCCAAATCGATGCCTTGCTCCAGCGATGCCGGGTAGCGGCCCAATCGAGGCTCGATGAAAGCGGTGAAGGCTGGGAGCAACACCATGTTGCCATGCCCGCTCAGGTGGTCACCGTCAAGAAACAGCGGCTTGTCTCCATCAAAGGCACTGCAGGTATCACCCGGACACAGGGTAGGGAACGGGTCCCATACTTCGACATTAGGCAGCCGTGCGGCAATGTTGGCATAGCTGGAAAGCACTGGCGCCCTGAACGCCTCCATCATGCTTCGGGGCATTTCAAAACCTGGCGCACAAATAGGATTACTTTTGTCGAACCAGTCGGCGCAACGGAACGGTGGCGCCTTGTACAGGGGTTTCGGCCCTTCGAAAACGACGCGAACGCCTATGTCAGTGAACTCTTTGAGTACTGACACAGCGTAGTCTTCCGCCCGCTTGCGACCGGCTTCTGCCGCTGGGCCGAACATCTGGGAGCGTGCCGCCTGCTCGCCGAAGTACGCCCACTGATCAGCAAAGCGCGGCAAACGAAGTGACGCCAGGAACAAGATATCGCCTGGTTTAATGCGCTTTCGCAAGTCAGCCAACGCAGCATCGGTGTTGCGCCTGCACTCGCTGTTGTCCATATCGCGTGCGGGCTGCAGGCTGATGAACGGGCAGCCGCCGTTGTTGTACGCATTGATTTGCGTGGCGTGACGAATGGCGTACTGTTTGAACAGGCTGGAATAAGCAAGTGCATGGGAGTCGCCTATCACATAGACACTGGCGTCATTGCGCGGTCGATTGTCCTGGCACCCCAACGGGTTATAGCTCAACATCACCCCCCCGCCCACTAGGTGGAAGTCAGGGCCTGCGACGCAACCTGGGTAGTTGGGGTCGAGTGGATAGCCGTCTGGGTACCAGACGTCAGCGTGCTTGGCCACTTGGCTCAGCGAAAGCTTGGGCGCGGCATGGTTGATGCCCATGGCCAGCCAGCACGACAGGCCGATGACGGCAATACCACCTACGATGATGCCCGACTGCGGGACCTTGCGCATGGCGCCGGACTGGCGCACAGGCGTTTCAACAAAGCGATAGGACAGCCACGCTAGAGCGAAGGCGATCACAACAGCGCTCATCCATTGGGCCGGCGCATCCAGGCCGTAGGTCCAGCGGAACAATACGAATACCGGCCAATGCCACAGGTAAAGCGAATAAGAGATGCGCCCTATTCCTACCATCGGTGCACTGCCAATCAGGCGATGCATGAGGCGCAACTCAGGATGATGGTGCAGGCTGTAGATCAAGCCAAGCGTTCCCAACACCGCCATCAATGCACCGGGCATGGGGAAATGTTCGGGCCGGGAAACCCAGAAAGCGACAAGCAGCGCTGCCAGAGAAACTACAGCCAGCACTGCGCGCCACCATTGGACAGGGCTTTGGGCTGTGAGCTCAACAGGTTTACGACTGATGAACTGGTACAGCAGCACCCCGCTTGCCAGCTCCCAGAACCGGCCTGGGCTCAGGAAGAACGCCTGAGTAGGGTTGACCTGACTTTGCCAGGCCGAATAGATAATCGAGGCTACCAGCCCGATACCGAATAACGCTGACGAGCGCCAGCGTGTGTGAGTACCTCCCAACCATGCCAGGTAGAGAATCGGGAACACGAGGTAGAATTGCTCCTCGACTGCCAAGGACCAGGTATGTGTATAAGGGTTGAACTCGGTGGTGGGAGCAAAGTAATTGCGCCCGGTACTGGCCAGTACGAAGTTACTCAAGCCCAGGAATGCGTACAGCCCGGTCCGCTGATTGACGTCGCTGAGCCATGAGGACGGGATAAACAGCGCCGACATGTAAGCGGTGAACAGCAAACAAACGATGAGCGCAGGGAAAATGCGCTTGATACGTCGGGCATAGAAAAATGCGAAGAACTGTAAAAATGAGCTGCTTCGGTAATTCGCGATGGAAGCGCTTACAATGAAGCCCGAAATGACGAAAAAGACGTCAACGCCGACGAAACCGCCGGGAAGCCATGCGGCATGCAGGTGATAGATCACTACCGACAAAACGGCAAATGCACGTAAGCCGTCTATATAGGGGTAGTAGGAACCATGAGCGCTTTGCCCCGGCACTTTCTGGATCATGTTGTGTCCTAAACTGCTGAATCGTCTGTGAGGAGAGAAATTGGCGTCTTGTTCTCATACGGCCGGGCTGGTCCCAAGCGGTGCTTAAAATAGCACGGGGGCTGGTTTTTTGGACGGCAACGGCCCATGGATGAGCCCCGCACGATGCACCGGCTAAGGTGGACTGCGCGCAACCCTCGCAAATACTCACCTGCGACGTGACTGCAAACCGTGCCATCAGAGTTCAAACCCAGAAAATAATTCACCCCTGTCTGCCTAATCTTCCGGAATGCTGATCTTCGTGGGCCATTGCAGGCGCCGATAGCAGCGTGCCAGTGCCTTGGACAAGGCAACCTTTGCTGTGCGCTCGCCGTGCACCAGCACCACCGCATGGGGTGCTTGCATCATCCCCGTTGCAAACGCCACTAACCCCGCCTGGTCGGCATGCCCCGAGTACCCCGACGCGTTCAGGACTTTGGCTGCGATAGCGTAACCCCGCCCCTCCAGTTCCACCTGCACCACACCCGGCGCCCTACAGCTGGCCTGAATCACCGCCCCAGGCGTCCCCTTGGCCTGGTGGCCTACGAACATCACTTCATGCCTGGGGTCGCCCAGCATGCCCTTGAGGTAATTGACGATGCGCCCGCCCGAGCACATGCCATTGCCTGCAATGACGATGGCGGGCCGGCCGGTGCTTTTGAGGTAGTTGACCACCTGCTGGTGACGGGCGTGGGTGTCTACGCTGATCAGCTGGCCGAATGCGAGCGGATCGCGGCCACCTGCCAAGCGCGCCCTGGCCTGCTCGTTCCAATAAGGGTGCAGGTCGCGGTAGGCCTGGGTGATGCGCTGGGCCAGGGGCGAATCGAGAATGATCGGCAGCTGCGACCAATCCACGGGTTCGCCTTGTGGCGAGGGGCCCGTCTTGCCCAGCAGGGCCTTGCGGTGCAGGACATCTTCAAGATCATGGAGCAGTGCCTGGGTGCGCCCCAGGCTGAAGGCCGGGATCAGCAAGGTGCCGTGATCGGCCAGCGCGCGGTCGATGGCCGCTTCCAATCGCTGAATGCGATCACCCGTGGGTGGGTGAAGGCGGTCGCCATAGGTGCTTTCCAGCACCAGCACATCGGCACGCTCCGGGGGCTGCAAGGGGCGCAGCAAGGGATCGTTGCCGGGGCCCAGGTCACCTGAAAATACATAGCGCGTGTTGTTTGGCCCGTGCTGGATGTCGCATTCGACGTAGGCAGAACCCAAAAGGTGACCGGTACGCTGCAAGCGGATGGCGCAGGCCACCTGCGGGTGCTGAACCACGGCGTGCCAGTGCCCGAAGGGCAAGGGCACGATCAGACTATGCACCAGGGCGATGTAGCGGGCTACCTGGGCAGGTGCGCTGTCGATGCCGAGTTTGAAGGCGTCTTCGAGCACCAGGGGCAGTAACTTGGCAGAGGGCTCGCTGCAATAGATAAGGCCGCGGTACCCCTTGGCCAGCAATGCCGGAATGCGGCCTACGTGGTCCAGGTGCACGTGCGTGACGATCAGGGCCTGGATGCCGGTGATGTCGAACCCAAGCGCGCTGCCCTGCGCGCCCGGCATCACATCGGCGCCCTGCTCGGCACCGCAGTCGACCAGCAGGCTGACGCCAGGGCCAAGATGAAGCTGATGGCAGGAACCCGTCACGCCGCGTACAGCGCCATGGTGGGTTAGGCCGGGGTAATCCATGCTGCGCACTCTCGCCGGGGCTAAAACGAAGTGGGCAATTAGTCCATGGTGACCGTGGCTTTAATAGGCAGACATTTCCTAAAGCACTATAAGAAAAATCCTCACCTGCCGCTCAGCGCCGCTTCGCGGGCCGAAGCCCGGATTTTGCGCTTGCTGCGCTGCACACCATAGGCGCCCAGCAAAGGCCCAACGGCCAGACCAATGATCAACGCGGCCAGCACCACCACTGCCACCGGCACCTGTGGCGCAACCCAGCCAAACAGGGTCAAGGCTACGGTCTGCTGGTTTTCCAGCACGAAGAACAGCACTACAGCCGCCAGCAGCAGGACGAAGACAGCTGCCAGTGCACGCTTGAGGTTACGCATCGGGTTGCTCCTAGGGAATCAGGTATGGGCCTCGTCTTCTTCATTGACCCGATCACGCAATTCCTTGCCGGGTTTGAAGTGCGGAACGAACTTGCCTTCGAGGCTGACCGACTGGCCGGTCTTGGGGTTGCGACCTACCCGTGGTGCCCGATAATGCAGCGAGAAGCTGCCAAAACCGCGGATCTCGATGCGATCACCGGTAGCAAGGCATTGTGACATCTGTTCAAGCATGGTCTTGATGGCCAGCTCTACGTCCTTGGACGAGAGTAGCCCTTGATGGGTGACAATACGTTCGATCAGCTCCGACTTCGTCATGATTTTCCCTTCGTTATCAAGCAGCTAGATCATTGCTTAACCAGTTTGTAGCACGGTGCGAGGGATTTGAACAGGTCGGTTCTTGACTTATTCGAAGAATGTTGGTCCAGCCTGCCGGGCAAGAGTGGACAGCAACGCGTCGTGCCTGGGCGCAGCCAAAGGCCTGGGACCGATGTGCAGCATATAGATAGCACCGAGTGCCGTGGCACGCTTGGAACATTGTGGAAAGAACCCACAAGGAGCTCCACGCATGCCCTCTGCCCTCCCCTCTCCACCTGCACATGACCTCAATCGTGCCGTCGCCCTGCGCTTTGCAAGCCGCCCCACCTTGCGCCAGGTGGTAGGTGAGCAACTGATGAACCTTATCATCGCGCATTACCCCAAGGTGGCTGTTCACCGCCCCGACATGAAGTGTGCTGAGCCACTGAAATTTCTTCGCTGGCACATTGACGGCTACTGGACAGTCACCCCGCTTGTCGACGTTGTACTGCAACACTTTCTTGATAATGCGCCGGTGGACTTTTCCAGCCAGGACCGCTTCAGCCTTAAACCACCGCTTCGTTTTTTTGCCATCCCCGACGCGTGCGAAACAGCCGATGATGACCTCGTCGACCCCGGCACGCTGAACGACGCATTCAACGCGTTTCTACCGACCCTTCATGCGTGCTTTGAACAGGCTCAGATCGATTACTGGAATGCAGGCAACGGCAATGATCACGACACTTGGGTTCAACAGGTGCTTCGCGCTGGGCTTCTGAGTGGGCTGACCGATCAGACATTGACCGCCGATGAGCGCCGGTGCTTGAACGATCTGCTTCTCGAAAGAACTGAAGGTTTCGCTGTGCACGCCGTACGCATACATCGGCGCCTCGACCAAGGCAGCACCCGTGAACTGCTGCCTGGGCTGCTGGTGAGCGCCAGTAGCGAAGTGGCCAACGTGACACTCTGGTGCACGAGCGCAGGCGGTGTGAAAGGCTTCAGTTCACTAGACGCTTTTGGTGCCTACTTGCAGACGCAACACAGGCTGACGGAGACCGACGACGGTTTTTCGTGGGCGCTTTACGAAGCCGACGGCAACGCGTTTGCCTTGTTGTCCAGCGTGCTGCTCGAAATCCTGTTGTCGCGATTGAACCGCGTACGGTTGAGCGATCTGAACACGGTAGATGAGTTGGCCTCGGCCTACCAGGCCGTGGTCGACCCCTCGCCGTTCTTCGCCCAATTGGCCGATCTGCCCATTCAGAAGCTGGCCATAGAGTTGCCTGAGAAGCTCTTGAACGCCGACTTCAACGGGCAGAGCCGCTATCTGCAGGCGCTGCTGGACGTCTGTGTGTTACAAGCTTCCCAGGGCAATGCCCAGTGCCCCACAGAACCGGACGACCTGCATACCTACGCACGGCACACGTTGCGTGAACAGATGCTGGCCGATCATCCTGCTGACGGCGCCTTCGACGCGGACGAGTTGATACTGACCGTCAATACCTACGCCAATGACGGCCATGGGCTGGGGTTCCCACAGCTGATAGAAAGCAAAACGCTGACCTTGACCGAGTACGCCATCGGTCGCCTTGAGGCAACCGGCGCGAGCCCTGTGGCAGCTGTAGCACATCGCACTCATGAAGAGCTCCCTGCCTGGCTTGACCCCGAGTACTTGCGCCAATTGGTTGCCACTGTTGACATAGGCGGCAACTACCCGCGCTACCTCGATGGCTTGCTTGGGGATGAACAGTACAAAGCCACGCACCTCGCCGCCTTTACCGCGCAATGGCGAAGGGGGCTGATGCTCGATGCCGCCTACGCACTCTGTGCCCGGCATATCGACCCACACAGCTATGAGGCAGTGGCCAGTTTCTGCCGTGTACCCGCAAGCGATGAGCAAGCATTGGCCATCGCGCCCCTGGCCTTCAAGCGCTCGCCCGACTCGCAGCTGATCGACAAGGCGCACGGTTTCTTTGTCATTCAGGTGGCCGATAGCGGCGCGCTGTTGCTGTATTGCCCGATGTACAAAGGTGCGCTCAAACAGTTCAAGAACCCGCAAGCCCTCATGCAGGAGATTGCCCGGCCCGGCCGCGTGCAGGAAGGCGTGCTGGCTTGGCTGGACCAAACGCACCGCGACGTGTACGACAACGGTGGCTTCAAAGAGCCTCACCTGCCGCACTGGGTGTTCGACCCGTATGAGCACCTGGACAAACCGGCCCCGGTCGAACCCGCCCTGACGTTCTGGACCGATGACATTGATGCGAACCTGTTCGAAGCCAGGCGCGCGATGCTGCTCGAACTGGCCGATCGCAGTGCCATGAGCAACAGTGAGGTACGCTGGCGGTCGATCAAGACGTTCGCCTGGCAATTGCTTAACGTGGTCGCGCCCGTGCTCCCGGGGCCGATCTCTTCGATTGCTTTGCTGTACATCGGTATAAATGCCATAGCCGAAGACCTGAAATTGCTGCTTGAAGGCAGCGCTACGGATCGAACCCAAGCTGTGGTGGATCTGCTCAACAACACACTGATGGTGTTGATCCATGCACAGCTGCCCAAAACCGAGCCGCCGCATGCCGGGGCAACTGCACTGACGGTCGATGCAGCTTCGATCCGCTTGGGCGGCGATGCCGATCCGTTGCCGCTGCCTGAGCCGGGCAGTGTGGCTCCTGTCGAGGCGCTGCAGGCCCAAGCGACCACTCAACTCGATTTTTCGTGGCGGGGCGCTCAGGGTTTCGACGCGCTGTCCGGCGCTCAACGCACGCAACTGCACGCCATGGCGGCCTCGGTAAGCCTGGAGGGCCAATCGGCGATCGAGCAAGGGCCTCTCGACGGGCTGTATGAACTTGAGCATGGGCTCTATGTGCGGCTGCAAGGACAAGTTTATGCGGTCGAGTCTGCCGATGGGCTTACCCGCATCATCGGCCCGGATGGCAGGCAGGGGCCACCGATCAGGCGTGACTCACAAGGTTGGCGTATCGACACGCGACTGCGAGGCGGCGGGGACCGACCCGGCTCAAGCACCCGGCAGCGATTGCGCGAACGCTTGGTAACCCGGATCCGGGCGGCGCAGCAGGCAGTCGAACAAAGTCTCGACAACGCTGACAGAGGCACCGCTGAATATGAAAGCTTGCGCCAACGTATCGAGGCTGCTCGTGCGCAATGGCTGAAAGTGGAGGAGCGGCTCAAGCAACCGCCGCCGCAAGATCCTGAACAGCGTGCTCAGTTCGAGCGGGCAACCAGTCTGTTTGCCAAACGGCATACGGAGTTGCTGGACCAGATAAAGGACTTGCGTCACCAGCGTATCGAATCCGCTGTAGGCATTTTCCAGAACTTCCTTGAGGCCGAGCGCAACATGATTGCGCTGCTTGATGACCGTAGCTATATGGCAAGCACCCGCAATGCACCAGAACAGCGGCGAGCGTTGGCAGATGTAAGGCGCAATTTGATTGGTTATGCGCAGTTCATCATCGAAGAGCAGCTGTATACCGGCAGGTTCGCCGAGTACGATCGACTGACCACGGCGCTCAATGACGCCTTGCCGCAGGAGCGGCAAGCTGCGTATGAGCAGTACCGTGAAGTACTTGAAAGCATGGTTATCGACCAGCCTTTGATCATTGAATATACAGCGGCGCTTGATCGGCTGCTTGCCGTTACCGATCTGGACATGACGGCACCGAGCATTCGAAAAACGGACAGGACCGTTGCCCAGATCATCGAAACGCGCACCACTACCACGGTAAACATACGGTTCTTCCAGGCCATGGGTTTGGTTGAGCTGGCGCTGCGTTTTGAAGCCTTGCAAGACTATTCGCACTATGCGGTGTTCAGGGCTGCACTCGCTGGGGAGCGCCTGCGGGTGGCCGCTAATTCTCACCACCTGTCCATGTTCGCCGATCTGCAGACTGCTCAGCGTATCGACATTCTGCAGAGTGCCTGGGATGAATATTCGGCGGCCATCCTCAACAGTCAGCGCATTGCCCAGCTGGGCAGCGAACTTGTGGATATCGGGCGCCTGGAGGCGTATCGGCAGCAAATGGTCGAGCTCAAGACCATGGCGGGCGACGCGCTGGTTACCGCATTGCGGGAGCAGGCCGTCGGCCAGCAGCACTCCACCACCCGGCCGGTCTATCCCCGCCAGGCGTTACAAGTGGCTACAACAGCGAACGGCCAGACGGTGATCGGTTCGGAGTCGATCGTAGAGGGGCGGCCTGTGCTGCAAGTTCGCGGGACCTTCAGCAAGACTGTACTGCATACCTTTACCCGGGAAAGTGGCACGTGGGTCGAAAGATTGCCAGCTGCTGGCACCTCATCGCCACCCAGAGCGCCTACACCGGAGAGCGAGCGTCAGGAACAAGCGCTGGCTGAAGGCATGCTTGCTCAGAATCAGAACGTACTTGCCAACGCGCGCAAGCTGGTTGAAGAAGATGTCGATAGCCATTCATTGACGTCAATGCTCGATGCCCAGATCGGGGAAGTGCAGACACTGCGGGATCAGCTCGCCGACAGCGAAGCTGAATCTGAACTGCTGCAGCGCCTGGACGATGCCCTGGTGAGCTTGCGCGAGGGTAAACGCGAGATGCTGGTCAAACTGCACAGCACCACACGCTTTCCTAGCGCAGAAGGCTTGCACTACTTGCACAAGCAAGGGCTGTTACGTGTGACCTATCAGGGGCCGCGGCAGCCACTGGCCGAAGATTATCTTGATGAATACCGCATCGATGTGCTCGAAGCGCCGGGCAGCGAGCGCGGCAAGCCGCTGTGGGCCGCGCACTTTCACTTCAATGATGCGGGTGCCGCGCCGACGGCGTTCGGCAAAGGTCATCTGAAACTGTGGCGGCAGCGCAAGCTGGGTTACAGGGAACAGGTCAGAAGCGCTGCCATGGGCGAGGAGTTACGTATTCACCGTGGCAACCTGACCTACGCTCAGGCACGTGGGGTGATTCCTTTCAACTGACCAGTCGCCGACGTGCCTTGACGGCTGCGAGCAATCGGGGCTAGCGCGCAGCCAGTTCGGCGCCCCGGCAAAGCCGCTTAGCGGCCGGTGGATGCTGCTGGGCCGGAGAGCCTTGATAGGCACGACGCTCTGCTAAACCCGCAAATGCTTGACGAAATTGCAAGGCCGATGCCGGGCGTCGAGCTGTTCGGCAAGAATGCCTTCCCAGGCAGTACGACAGGCCCCGGTATAACCTGACAGACAACAGACCAGCGTGCGATTGCTCAGCCCTGCCAAGGCGCGGCTGTGCACGGTCGAGGCGCCGACATCCAGAATGGACAGCGCACGGAACAACTCGCCGAACCCGTCCACGCGCCGTTCGAGCAGGCATTCGACCGCCTCCGGGGTGCTGTCCCTGCCACTAAAGCCTGTTCCACCGGTGATCAACACTGCCTGCACCTGCTCGTCGGCAATCCAGGTCGCCACCTGGGCGCGTATCTTGTAGACGTCATCCTTGAGCAGAACCCGTGCAATCAGGCGGTGCCCCACCTGCACCAAGCGATCCGCCAGCAGTGCACCTGATGTGTCGTTCTCGACAGTGCGGGTATCGCTGACGGTCAAGACAGCGATGTTGAGCGGCACGAAAACCGCATTGGGTTGAACACGCACAGCACAGCTCCTTGCAGTGGGGTTACGGCCACGCTAGTAACAGGCGCTGCCAGCGTCCAATCGATAGCGCAAACGGCTCGATCGATGGCATCTATCGCCACGGTACGTTACTGTCGGCGTAACCCTTTAGCAGGCGCAGGCATGGATATCAAGCAACTGAAGTTTCTCATCGCCCTGGACCAGACTCGCCATTTTGGCCAGGCGGCTGCGTTGTGCCACATCACCCAGCCCACGCTGTCCATGCGCCTGCGTAACCTGGAAGACGAACTGGACCTGGTGCTGGTCAAGCGCGGTCAGCGGTTCGAAGGGTTCACCGAGGCGGGCGAACGCATTCTGGCCTGGGCGCGGACCCTGCTGGCCGCCCATGACGGTTTGCACGCCGAAGCTGCCCATTGCCGCGGTCAGGTGGTCGGGAGCCTGCGCCTGGGCACGGTGCCGCTGGCCAGTTTCAACCCGATGCAACTGCTGTTGCCGTTGCGGGCCAAGTACCCGGGCCTGCACTTCGAACTCAGTTCCCTAAGCTCCGAGCAGGTGATCGACGGTCTGAGCCGTAATCAACTGGACTTGGGCATCTGCTACCTGGACCAGGTCAACACGCAGTTTTTCGACGTCATCGAGCTGGGTACCACTACCATGGGCCTGCTGCACGATACCCGGCATTTTCAGTTCGAGGTCCAAAGCCTGCGCTGGGACCAACTGGGCGATACTCCGCTGGGCCTGTTGAGCAAGGGCATGCATTACCGGCAGTCGCTGGACTTGAGCTTCCGTAGCCGCGGCCTGGAACCGAATGCTGTACTGGAAAGCGACTCCAGCTTCCAGCTGATCCAGGCCATCACCACTGGCCTGTGCTGCGCCATCATGCCGCTGGGGTGCGGCCTGGAAGGCCTTAGCGAGCACCTGCGCATCGTGCCGGTCACCGATGCTGCCATCCACAGCCCGGTGGGCCTGTTATTGCGCCGCAGCGAGCCCCGCTCGGCGATTGCCGAGCAGTGCTTCGCCGAGGCGCAGGAGGCACTTCAAACGCCCTGACCGCGACCCTTAGCGATACCGTTCAAGCCAGTGTGCATAGGGCGCTGGCAAGGTCCATGCAGCTTTCTCCACCCCCAGCTCCTTGGCCGCGAAATAAGCCCAGTGCGGGTCAGCCAGATGCGCACGCCCGACCGAGACCAGGTCCAGTTGTTCGGCACGTACGGCCGCTTCTGCCAATTGCGGTTTGCCAAAGCCCCATGCCGAGGTGACGGGGATACCCGCTTCGCGGCGCACGCGTTCGGCAATCGGGCCCATGAAGGCTGGGCCCCATGGAATGTTGGTGTCGGGGATGGTGAAGCCCACGCTTACGCTGAGCAGGTCCAGGCCGCCCGCCTTGAAGCGGCGCGCCAGCTCGATCGACTCTTCCAGGGTTTGCTCGTCACGACCATCGTATTCCAGCACCCCGAAGCGAGCGGTCAACGGCAGGTGCTCAGGCCACACTTCGCGTACCGCTGCCAGGGTTTCGAGCAGGAACCGACTGCGGTTCTCGAAGCTGCCACCGTAGGCATCGGTGCGCTGGTTGGAGTGCTCGGAGAAGAAGCTCTGGCCCAGGTAACCATGAGCAAAGTGCAGCTCGATCCACTCAAAGCCGGCGTCGCGCGCGCGGCGCGCTGCATCGACGAAGTCCTGCTTGACCCGAGCGATGTCGTCCAGGGTCATGGCGCGCGGCACCTTGGGCAGGTTGGCACCGAAGGCGATGGCCGACGGGGCGATGGTTTCCCAGCCGCGTGGATCATCGACCGCGATGTGATCATCGCCTTCCCATGGGCGGTTGGCGCTGGCCTTGCGTCCGGCGTGGGCGATCTGGATGCCTGGCACGGAGCCCGCCGCCTTGATCGCCTGCACCACAGGCACGAACGCCTGGGCGTGGGCATCGCTCCAGATACCGGCGCAGCCTGGGGTAATGCGGCCTTCGGGCGATACTGCCGTGGCCTCGACTACCAATAGACCGGCACCGCCCCGGGCCATGCCAGCCAGGTGCACGTGGTGCCAGTCGTTGATCATGCCGTCTTCAGCGCGGTATTGGCACATCGGCGGGATGGCGATGCGGTTGCGCAGGGTGACGTCTTTGAGGGTATAGGGTTCGAACAGGGCTGCCATGGAACACTCCAGGATCATTGAATACTGTAGTTCGATCATAATCGAACTATGGCAATAATGAAAAGCCCCGGTATCATGCAGACCATGCGAGCCTACAAACATCCCAATCCTGATGATCTAATTCTCGAACGCGTGCTGTACGCCTTGAGCGACCCAGTGCGCCTGGGCATCGTCCGCCATCTTGCCGGGGTGACCGAGGCCAGCTGCGGCGAGCTGGACGGAGGGCGGCCCAAGTCGAGCATGTCCCACCATTTTCGTGTGTTGAGGGACGCCGGGCTGGTACACACCCGCAACGTGGGCACCACGCACATGAACTCACTGCGCAGCAAAATGCTCGACGAGCGTTTCCCGGGGTTGCTGGACTGCATTTTGCGGCAGGCCTGAGTGACCTGCGCCCTGCCCAGGTTTCCCCAAGCGATCGCCTCGCGCACCATCAAGGCTGCCGAGTGCCTGCGCGGGCGCGATCTTGGCCAAGCCCTGCCTGTCTAACCGCGCAAAAAAAAACCACGAGGTCACCCCCGTGGCTTTCGATTACGTCAGGGCCGTGAGTTACAGGGCCATGTCGTTCTCAGGCTTGCTTTCAACCGGCTGGCTTGGCGCAACGACGCTGGTGCCGACGCTTTCGTCGATGACCGGCGGCTTGGCCAGCTGCAGCACTTCGGCCGTGTAGTTCCACTCTTTCTGCGTAGCAGCGGCCGAGTCGTTCAGCTTGGTGCCGTAGCTCGGGATGATTTCCTTGATCTTGGCCTGCCACTCTGGCGTAGCGACCTTTTCCTTGAACACGGTTTCCAGCACGTTCAGCATGATCGGCGCAGCAGTCGATGCACCTGGCGAGGCGCCCAGCAGACCGGCAATGGTGCGATCCTGAGAGGCCACCACTTCGGTGCCCAGCTTCAGCACGCCGCCCTTCTCTTCGTCACGCTTGATGATCTGCACGCGCTGACCGGCTTGCCACAGTTTCCAGTCTTCCTTGTTGGCATTCGGGAAGTAGGTGCGCAGGGCGTCGAAACGGTCGTCGTCAGACAGCATCAGCTGGCCTGCGAGGTATTCCACCAGTGGGTACTGGTCGATGCCCACGCGGGTCATTGGCCACAGGTTGTGGGTGGTGGTGCTGCTGAGCAGGTCCAGGTACGAGCCGTTCTTCAGGAACTTGGTCGAGAAGGTCGCGAATGGGCCAAACAGAATCACACGCTTGCCGTCGAGCACGCGGGTGTCCAGGTGGGGTACCGACATGGGCGGCGCACCGGTGGAAGCGATGCCGTAGGCCTTGGCCATGTGCTGCATGGCAATGGTTGGGTTCTCGGTCACCAGGAACGAGCCACCCACAGGGAAGCCTGCATATTCCTTGGCTTCCGGAATGCCGGACTTCTGCAGCAGCTTCAACGCGCCACCGCCAGCACCGATGAACAGGAACTTGGCATCGGTAGCCGACTTGCTACCGTCCTTCAGGTTCTTGTACTCGACGTGCCAGGAGCCGTCCTTGTTGCGGCTGATGTCCTGCACTTCGCTGGACAGCTTCAGGTCGAAGCCTTTTTGGGTCTGCAGGTGACCGACAAACTGGCGGGTGATTTCGCCGAAGTTCACATCGGTGCCGATTGGCGTCCAGGTGACAGCCAGCTTCTGGGCCGGGTCACGACCTTCCATCATCAGCGGGACCCACTTGGCGATCTGCGCGTGATCTTCGGAGTACTGCATCGGACGGAACAGCGGGCTTGCCTGCAGCGCTTCATAGCGCTTCTTCAGGAACTTGATGTTGTCGTCGCCCCACACGAAGCTCATGTGCGGCGTGGTGTTGATGAACGCGCGCGGGTTCTTCAACACGCCCTGGCGTACCTGCCAGGACCAGAACTGACGGGAAATCTGGAAGGCTTCGTTGATTTCGATGGCCTTGGAGATGTTGATGTTGCCGTCTTTGTCTTCGGGGGTGTAGTTCAGCTCGGCCAGTGCGGAGTGACCGGTACCGGCGTTGTTCCAGCCGTTGGAGCTTTCTTCGGCCACGCCGTCGAGGCGCTCGACCATCTCCATCGACCAGCTCGGCTCCAGCTCGTGCAGCCAGACGGCCAGGGTGGAGCTCATGATGCCGCCGCCGACCAACAGTACGTCGACTTTCTTGGTTTCAGCGGCGTGTGCGTGCATGACAGTTGCAGCGACAGCCAGACCCAGCAAGGTCTTGCCAGCTTTCTTGAACATTGATCAATTCCAGTCAGGAGAACGGAGGTGGGCCTGTGGCTGACCCAGGTAACGCGTGTTCTTCAGCGCAGGCTTGTTATTGATCATTGTTCAGCAGCCAGAGAACCGGAAAACGAATCAGGCTTTTGTCGCATTGACCTACATCACTGAATCGTTTTTCCGATTGTAACCGAAATGCCAGCACAAACAAATTGCGCGGCCGAGCGCAAGACGACAGGTTGTCTCAGGCTGAAGGCGCTTCAGGCATTGATCGACTCGAAGGCGTGCATGGGCGCTGTCTTGGGGTAGAACTGAGGAAACTCCTCCTCCACGATCCATGGCTCTTTCATCACCAGGTACACATCGAGGTATTCGGAATACCCTTCCCAGATGTGCAGGTCGTTCGTCTCGGCCACGGCCCGCGACAGCACGCCCATGCCGCCGAAGCTCTTGATCATCGACACGCTGACGATCTCACTGCCGGAATGGAACACGGTAGCTGCCTCGAGCCCGCCGCCCTGGTGATTGGCAAAGCGCGAGAAGATGGAAGCGTACGGGCATTCGGGCAACGGCTTGATGACCACCGAAGGGACGGTGTCGGCACTGACTGAGCAGGCCACCACCTCGATGCGCAGGCCCTTGAGCGAGACCGAGTAGAACCCCTCGGGCATGCTGTCGCCCAGGATCACCACCATGTCGGCTTCGCCCTTGGCCAGCTTGGTGAGGTTGTCGGGGGATTCGGAACAGCTGAAGATGGGGCTGCACCCGGTCAGGTTGCTGGCCACACCGGCCATGATCTGCTGGTTGATTTCCATCGACAGGGTGCTGTTCAGGGCGACCCGCAAGGGCTGGCTCTGGCGCTCGCGCAGCTGTTTGATTTTCAGTTGCATGCGCTCGGAGCAGCGCACGATCTCCAGCACATGGGGCAGGATCCCGACCCCTTCCTGCGTCAACGACACGCCTTTGTTGGTGCGGTCAAAGAGCTTGAAGCCGCAATGGTCCTCCAGCTTTTTCAACTGCGCCGCCAGTGCCTGCACCGTGACGTGGACCTGCTCGGCGGCATCGGTGATCGACCCCGTCCTCGCGACATTGGCGATGTTTCGCAGCACCTTGATATCCATTCGACACCCCTCCCAAGACGTGCTCAAGCCCGCATGCAACAAGGCCTGGAAGGATAACGCACAACCGCCGCCGCTGTCTGCTCGGTACGTCGGCTGGCAACAAGCGGCGGTTGAGGCACCACAAAAAAAAGTGAAGTTTCTGCCATCTTTTCGCCTGCTAGATTGGCGCCCAGATTTCAACGGGAAGAGATGCCAATGCTTACACTCAAACGGAATGTTGATGACGCACTGCGCCTGAACAAGACAGTCAACGTGCTGGGCAACGACTTTGCACTCAACGGCGGTTTTGGCCATTTCGTGGCGTTTTCCAAGAGCTGGGAAACCATGGGCGTAGACAAGTACTACGGCCAGGCCGACAAGGGTACTCGCTACCGCCGCTACAGCGATTTCGACTTCAACCCGGCGACCGGCGAGCTGCAGCAGCTCGAACACCGTGCCTATGAACAGTCCGAGGCCCATAACCAGTATGTGGGCGGCGTGCGGCGCCACTTCGACGATGTGTCCAGCGATGTCTTCAACTCGCCGGTGCTGCGCGCCCTGATCAAGCTGGACTTCGACGTGTACAAGGCCGTGCTGCCTGAAGAACTGCACAACGTGCCTTGGCAGTGCCAGGTTCACCAGATCCGCATCGAGGTCAAACCCGGCGAGCAAATCGAAATCACGCCCGAAGGCATCCATTGCGACGGCTACCCTTTCAGCGGCGTGCACTTCTGGGGCCGTCACAACATCGAAGGCGCCACCAGCAAGGTCTACGACAAACAGTCGAACGTGATCGACTCCGGCACCTACCAGGAAATTCTCGACACCACGTATTTCCTCGACCGCGAGCTGCAGCACTACGTGACACCGGCCACCAACCCCAGCGAATCGGAAATGGGCTATCGGCAGATCATCGCCATCTCCTTCTCCCGGCCGGGGACCGAACATGACATTGTCAAATAGCCTTGAGCAGGCAACGCGCAGCGTTGCCGTGCCCGACCGCATGAACGGCCTGACCATCAAGAAGGCCACGCCGTTTCATGCCTCGCGCCTGGTCAATTTCCTTAAGCGGTTCGACGAGATTGCGTTCTGTGACTGGCAAAACGAGGACCTGCTCAAGGGCCTGT
The DNA here is from genome assembly GCF_007678615.1 of Pseudomonas sp. DE0157. Taxonomy (NCBI): domain Bacteria; kingdom Pseudomonadati; phylum Pseudomonadota; class Gammaproteobacteria; order Pseudomonadales; family Pseudomonadaceae; genus Pseudomonas; species Pseudomonas sp. DE0157. Next base: position 91,905 of record NZ_VEJN01000005.1, on the reverse strand, counting down.
TGAGCCATGACAACACGTTCTGCTACCTGGCGGAAAACCACAGCGGGGCGATCATCGGTGCCGTGGCCGGGGGGTCGATGGGTACGCGCGGTACCATCAACCACCTGGCCGTGTCGCCAGACTATCGCCACAGCCGCATCGGCACGTCGCTGACCACCTCGATCCTCAACGACTTCCGTCAGCATGGCATCCGCCGGGTGTTTCTGTTCATCGACCAGGACAATGCGTCGGCGGTGCGCTTCTGGAACCGGCAGGGCTTCAGCCAGACGCGCGGCGAGATCACCTGCGAGGTCGATCTATGACCGACCTCGCCTTGCACCCGGTCTCGCGCAGGGAAAGCTTCGTCGATGCCTTGCCGGTAATTACCGGCTACTTCGTGGTGAGCTTCGTGTTTGGCGTGATGTGCATCAATGCCGGGCTGCCCTTGTGGCTCCCGGTGGCGATGTGCGTGTTCGTCTACGCAGGCGCCGCGCAGTTTGCGGCGCTGGCGTTGATCACCTCGGGTGCGCCGTTGCTGACCATCGCGTTGTCGACGCTGCTGATCAATTCGCGGCACATGCTCATGGCCATGTACATGGCCAAGCAGAGCGATGGGCTGGGCATCTCCCGGTCGCAAAAGCTGATGTATGCCTTTGGCCTGACCGACGAATCGTTCGCCTTGCACAGCCAACGGCTACAAGCCGGCAAGTACACCCCGCCTGGCTATCTGCTGCAGTTCAACACCTGGTGCCATGCCAGCTGGATTGCCGGCGCCCTGCTCGGCGCCGTGGCCTCCGATGCGCTGAGCCGCTTCTCCGCGTTCAAGCTGGACTACGCGCTGACCGCCATGATGATCTTCGTGCTCGTGTCGCTGTGCAACAGCCGGCCCAAGCTGATCGTCGCCCTGGTGGTGATTGCCGCGACCTGCCTACTCAACGCGCTATACCCCTCCCCTTTGAATGTGTTCGTGGCGACGGCCGTGGGCTGTGGAGTAGGCCTATGCCTGAAGAAAAATACCTGATCGGCGCGGTGGCCTTGATGATGGCCATCACCTACTTCACCCGGGCCACGCCCCTGCTGTTCCGAATGCAGGGCACGCCCAAGGTGTTCAACGATGTCATCGAGTACCTGCCTGTGGCGATCATCGCCAGTATCACCGTGCCTGCGTTGCTGATGGCCAAGGACGGCTCGCTGATGGCAGTGAACGCCGACATGCTGGCCGCAGTGCCGGTGGTGATCGTGGCCTACTTCACCCGAAGTTTGATTTTCAGCGTGGCGGCAGGCATCGCCGCGCACGTCGCCATCACGCTTGTGGCGTGACGTCGACCTCAATTGCGCCTGTGCCTGAGCGCATCGAATCTACAAGGACACCGGCATGAGCCCTGCTCGTAAACACGTGACACTGGAAAACCTGAGCGAGTTTGCCCGCCTCATGCCCAAGGGCTTGCCACAGGAGCAGGTGATCGCGGCACTGGGTGAGCTGTCGCTGGAATGCTCGCTGAACTACCAGCTGAGCAAGACGTTTCTGGCCGACGGCTGGATCGTGGAGTACCGACACCTGCGCGCTGCGGCCCGGCTGAGCACCATCAACGACCTGCTTTTGTTCGCAACCGCCGGTGGCTTGAGGGTCATCAAGGCCGATGGCACGCAGCAGATGATGAAAAGCGGCGACCAGCTTCTGCTGGCAGCGGATACCCAAGTGACGGTATGGCCGGAGGGCGAGGATGGAAATGCGAGTCTGATTGCATTGTCTGTTGAGCTGGATTTGGGGCAGGTGCTTGAGGATGTGGGGGATGAGCGGGTTTGGTAGATGAGTGACGCCCAGGGGGGTAACGGCCGCGATAGACCGCAACGCGGTCTCGGCAATGTTAGCGGCGAGGCTCCAATCCTGGGGCTGCCGCGATGGGGCCGTGAAACGGCCCCGGCATGCTTGCGGTTTGCACAAGGCCCGCCCCGACAACGTCCTAGTTCGTCTCCAGCTCATACGCCTTGCTCACGAACAACGCGGCGTACAGGCTCTTGCCTTCCTTGAAGGTGTAGGTTTCCTCGAAGTCGTCCCCGGCCGCCAGCTTCTGCGCAATGGCGCATTCCGAATCGCTGTGCTGCTTGGCCTTGGTGCCAAAATCGCTGCTCCAGGTTGAAAGCCCTACTTCTTGGCAGAAGTCGGCAAACTTGGCGTTGGGCGTGGTGTGCTGGAAGGCTTCGAATGCCGTACGCATGGGCTTGAACCCGCTATAGCTGACCTCATAGCGCTCCACCTTGGCCTTGCGCGCCAAGTCCGATACTGCGCCGCTGAACATGGCCAGGCCAGATGGCGGGCTGAAGGCGGCGACGATCTGGCCGCCCAGGGCTGCCTTGAACTGTTCCTGCACATCATCGAGTTCGGGCATGGATTGCAAGGTGGCCTTGCGCACGATTTCGCCCACCTTCGAACCGTCGTTGCGGTGAGTGACCACGAACGTCATAACGCCCTCGCCATCGCTTGAACGCTGCAGCGTGAGGTCAAGATCGATCTTGGTCCCGAATTGCCCCGTGCTGTTGACCAGGAAAGCGCCCGTGACCGGCTGGCGCGCCGCCAGGTTCACACCCCAAGGCAGCTTCGCCTGGGACGCGCGCCCGTTGGCCGTCAGCTCGACGCCCGGCTGGATTTCGTCGCTCACATCGCAGACACGGACGATGTCCTGGCCCTGGGCCGCGATATACGGATCGGCCATCTGCATGCCCAGCAACTGGACATGGATTTCGCCGTCCTTGCTGTCACCGCTGTGCGACAGTTTTAACGCATCAGCCTTTAGAAAAACGCCGGTCACGTAGCGTGATTCGAGTGCGTTCATCTGGTACTCGGCCCAGTTGCCCAGGCCCTCCTGCATGTCCATGCCCCGCATCGAGGCCACTAAGCCGGCCATGCTGCGCATGAACTGTTGCGCGCCGTTGGTCTGCACGGCGGCCACACGGATCTCCGGGTCGGCCACTGTCAGGTTACCGGAAAGTGCCGAGTACGAAATGTCGCCTTCAGATAGCACGTCTTCGAGGAAGTAGCGTTCCTTGAAGTCTTCGTAGTAGGCCATGGCTTGCTTCTTGCCACTGCTCGAAACCACGGCATAGGTGACGCCGAGCGCTACCGCCACGACCGCCACACCGCCAATCAACTTCTGCTTTGCGTTCATCTGCTTGATCATGGGTTATGCCTCACTGGACCTGTGCCGACGCGTTGTTCCAGTCGTTCACAAACTGTTGGGAGACTTCGGGCGTCCAGTTGGAGTCGATGCCTGCATTGGGGAATTCCTTGGCCAGCACGGCGCCATAGGACACGCGGTCGGCGCAGCGCTCCTGCTCGCAGGCCTTCGGCTCGCCCACGCTGTAGGCGCGGTAGGTAGGGATGGCGCGACCGTCTTCGAGCGGGTAGTAAGGGGTAGCGTTGGCCACCTGGGCCACGTACCAGCCTTCGGGGTACTGCTGCTCGGCAACCAGACGCCCTTCGCCTGGGTAGTCGAGGGTGTAGAACTCGCTCTTCTTGCCGGTGACATGCACCATCATCGGCGTTACGTTCTGCGACGACGTAGGGTCCTGCTGCTGCAGCGGCGAAGGGTAACGCACCTTGATGCCGGCCATCTGCGCCAGTGCCTCGGTTTCACGCCCCTTGAATTCCCCCATGCGCTCCTGCAATTGCTGGTAACGCTCAAGCACACGGGTGTGTTCCCAGGCCAACTGCTGCTGACGATTGCGGGCTTCCCGCACGCGCTGCTTCTCACGCTGCTGCGCCCAGTTGGCGCCGCTGCGCACATCGAAGTACAAGCCCTGGCGGCTCATGCCGATGCGGTTGCGCACGATCTTCTGGTCATCGTTGCCCCAGATTCTGTTGGAAATGGCCGACAGGTCCTTGACGATGAGCAGGTCTGCCACGTCGGTGGTGCTCGGCGATGCGTTCTTGATCAGGTCGAAAACCTGCAGCGCAGTCTCCTTGTACTTCACCGGGTCCAGGGCGAAGGCGTCGTCCGGGGTTACGGCGACGTAGTACGGGTCGGCGAGGAAAGGCCCCACAGCGCCGTAGGTAGGCCGGGAGAACGCCAGGTATACCTTCATGTTCCGGTCGGGAATTTCGCCCACCAGCAACGCCACCTGGTCCGCTTCGGCCGTGAGGTAGCTAACCGACTTATCCTTGACCGCCGCCTCGTAACGCTTGCTGAACATCAAGGCACTGGGGTGGACGTAGATACGATTCCAGTCGTTGCCGCGGTAGGTACCTTCGGCTTTCCAGCTGATCTTTTCGAAATTGCCCGCACCAAAGCCGGAAGCCGGACAGGGCATGGCCGGCGTGGTGCCGAACGTGAGGGTATCGCCCTCACTGATGATGGTGCTATTGAGCACCCACTTGCAGCCCGCCGCATCGGTGATCTGCATCAGCTTGCTGTTCTTCAGTACCACTGAGCGGCCATAGTCCGAGGTGGGGGCGGCCGCGACGGCTGCGCCGGCTACCTTGGGCGCAACGGCAGGTGCTGCCGCCGGTTCAGGTGCGGGCGTTGGGGTTGGCGTGGGGACAGCGGACGGTTCTGGCTTGTTGGCCGGCGCTGGGGCAGCCGCCACGGCCGGTGCTGGGGCCTCGACAGGCGCAGGCGTAGCGGCAGGTGCGGATGCCTCTGCGGGCGCTGGCGCAGATGATGGCGCTGGCGTTTGAGCCTGCTGGGGGGCTGGCGCCGTGGCTGCGGCAGGTGCAGCAGCCAGGTTCATCAGGCCCAGGTTGCTGGCAGTGCCAGCGCCGCTGGCATACAGCGTGCCCTTGTCATCGACCGCTTTCCAACTGACCTTGGCCGTGGAGCAGTCCTTGGCGAACACGAACGGCAACTTGTTCAGCAAGCCCGAAAGCATGTCTGGGTTGTCCCAGGCAGGCCGGGTGATGGTCAGCTCGACTTCAGGCTTGCACCAGGTCGCGGCCTCACCGGGCACTTCGACCTTGATATTGTCCTTTTTGGAAAACGCCAGCTCGTGGGCGAAAGCCTGCGGTACCAGACCGCAAGCACCGATCACGGCGAGCGCAAGGGCGTGCTTTTTCATGGAGGTTCTCAAATCAGTTCCCAGGTGCCATTGGCCTGTTTGCAGAAGGTGTTCTGTTCCTGTTCGGTCTTGCCTTCCTTGGACTTCAGGCTGACCGTCACAGGGCGACAAGCCGCTTCGGCAGCGACGGTCTGGGTAGGCAGGTTCTGCAGCGTGTCCAAGTCGAAACCTTTGGTTTCGCTACTGGTCGCCACGTCCAGCTCATCCAGGTTCACCGCCGGGGTGACGCGCTTGGCCACGGCCTGTGCCTTGGGCTCGACGTAGTCCTTGTGCACGTAACCGACCGTCACGCCTTTGCGCCCCACCAGCACCCAGTCGCCCGTTGAACCGACGGCCGTGAATTCGGTGTGGTTCTTCAGGCTGCCGACTTTTTCGCCCTTGGCGTTGGGCGCCGCACGCACATTGAGGTTATCGCTGGTGGTCACGTAGGGTTCGTTGATCAGCTTCATCGACGGAACGGCCTGGATCTTCGGCGCACGCTTGACCTCGACCTGCTTGGTCTTGGTGTAGGTCTTGCCCGTCACGATCTGCGCGGTGGCGCCGGAGTGGTCGGACTTCCAGGTCACCGGCTGTGCACTGGCCGTGGCCTGTTGCTGGCTGAGCACTTCCTGGGTGCGCAGGGCTAAGGCCTGCTGGTCTTTTTCATCGAGCATGTTGCCGATGCGGTTACCCACGTAGGCACCGATGCCGCCTGCGATCAAGGCGGCCGCCAGTTTGCCGTTGCCGCTGCCCATGGTCGAACCGATGGCAACACCCGCCAAGCCGCCGATCACGGTGCCGGCCTGTTCCTTGCTGATGCCAAGCTGGGCGCAGGCGGTGGTCGAGGCGATGGCGACGGCCAAGAGGGAGGCGATGAATTTCTTATGCACGTGGATCACTCCATTTTCCAGTGGACGCACAGCCGTGAACCGCAGCCTTCGGGCAGCAGCGTGGGCGTGGTGTGGTGGGTTTGCAGAGGGGCGCCAGTGGCAGCCGCAGAAGGCGACGCCACGGATGAGCGAACAGTGATGGGTAGGTATAGCGAAGCGCAAAGCATCCAACGAATCCATGTCAGGAAGCGTTCATCGCCCGGCGCGCGTAGTCATTACGGCGTGTTGCCCGGGCGTGAGTGGCGAACAGAGGCCGGCATTGTAGCGCAGGTGGTGAATGGCAGATCAAGACAAAATGTTGCGGAGGGTTGAGCGGCAGGGGATCGCTTTGATCGATACTTTTGGGTCTCCGAACTCAGATTAATCCCCTTACTTGTAGGCCGTTTCCGAAACATACTGCCCCGCTGCTCAAACGGTTGCGATGGAGCAGGTCGCCTTCTAGTCTCGGCGGGTCGTTGCAGATCAATGACCGGCTTTGACAGGCAGACCCTTCTCCCCACACGTGCAACCCTTATGGCGGTGGTACGTAGGGCACCTTGTGTGCGCTGAGTCTCCGGAGTCCTCGGTCTGTCAACCCGCGTATCGCTGCCACCCTCTTGTTTGACAGCAAGGCTGTAGCAGCCCGACTGACTCTGTTGAAGCGATGAGTTGTCACAATCCTTCGGTTGACCCAGCGGTGCAGGGAACAGGAATACCGACTGAGGAATTTAGGGATCCTATGAATTCAAGGAAGCCCGCTTAGAGGCTCAAACCAAATATGAACCACTCAATCAGACTCGCCAACCTAGCGGATATTGATGCGATTTTTGATATTCGAACCAGCGTGCACGAAAATCACTTATCCCGTGAGCAGCTAGCCGCAATGGGAATTAGCCCCATTACGGTAAGGCAGGCCATTTTAGAGGCCCCCTGTGCTTGGATTGCCGAGGTCAATGGCGCCCCTGTAGGTTTTTCTATGGCCGATGTCGAGGACGGGTGTGTGTTTGCCGCTTTCGTTCTACCCGGATTTGAGGGAAACGGGCTGGGCCGCAGACTCATGGAGCAAGCAGAGACGTTCCTCTTTCAACACCATCAAACGATCTGGTTAGAGACAGCTCAAGCGAGCCGTGCATGTGGCTTCTATCGGCACCTTGGCTGGCAGCCTGTGAAGAACTTGACTGAGGGTGATGTTCGCTTTGAAAAGTCTCGAAGCTAACAACCAATAAAGGTGCCCTGGATCTCATACCTGGGCGGGCATCCGCCTGATCACGCAAGCTGTGTTCGACAGACGCCTACTGGACTTGCTTGTACAGCCCGTCTCGCAAGCCTTAAAAAAGCTCTCAACAGCACCGCCACCACCCTAGTGATAAATACCATGAGACCGGGAAGCCCTAGCCCGGTTAGAGGTCTAAAAACATTGTCCTAAAATGGCCTGCTGCGTGCTGGAGGGTGAAGTTATTGCCCCAAAAAAAAACCAATATTTTCGAGCACCAATGAAAAAGCCCCCGAAAACTAACGTTTTCGGGGGCTTTGACTACTTCGCGTATGGCGGAGAGATAGGGATTTGAACCCTAGGTACTGTTGCCAGTACAACGGATTTCGAATCCGTCCCGTTCGACCACTCCGGCATCTCTCCAATGCCGCGCATCATACCAGCGAATTCTGAAAACGCAAACCTTTATTTTCAAAAAACCGCGTGGTATCAGGCGCTTGCGTGTGCGGGCGCCTTACAGCGGCACGCCCAGACGCTTGGCAACTTCTTCGTAGGCTTCGATCACATCGCCCAGGCCCTGACGGAAGCGGTCCTTGTCCATCTTCTTACGGGTTTCCTTGTCCCATAGGCGGCAGCCGTCGGGGCTGAACTCGTCGCCCAGCACGATCTGGCCGTGGAAGACACCGAACTCCAGCTTGAAGTCGACCAGCAGCAGGCCGGCGTCGTCGAACAGCTTGGTCAGCACCTCATTGACCTTGAGCGACAGCTTCTTCATTTCGACCAGTTGCTCGGCGGTGCCCCAGCCGAAGGCGACAACGTGGGATTCATTGATGAAGGGGTCGCCCTTCTCGTCATTTTTCAGGAACAGCTCGAAGGTGGACGGCTCCAGCTTGATGCCCTCCTCCACGCCCAAGCGCTTGACCAGGCTGCCGGCTGCGTAGTTACGCACGACGCATTCGACCGGGATCATGTCCAGCTTCTTGACCAGGCACTCGTTGTCGCCCAGCAGTTTGTCGAACTGGGTCGGCACGCCGGCTTCTTCGAGCTTCTGCATGATGAAGGCGTTGAACTTGTTGTTCACCGTGCCCTTGCGGTCCAGCTGCTCGATGCGCTTGCCGTCGAAGGCCGACGTGTCGTTGCGAAACAGCAGGATCAAGCGGTCGGCGTCATCGGTCTTGTAAACCGATTTGGCCTTGCCGCGGTAGAGTTCGTCGCGTTTTTCCATGATTGGGCTCCGCTTGCGTGAGGGGTGGGCTAGGCGATGGCACGCCAGTCGAGCCCGTGTTCCTGATTTGCCACCTCAAGCCAGTCAGGGTCGCACCCAAGGGTGTCGACAAAGCACTGGCGGGCCAGGTGTGGCAGGTTGTTCTTGCTGCTGAGGTGGGCCAGCACCAGATACTGCAGGGTATTCCAGCCCAGCTCATGTACCAGGCTCGCGGCCTGGTGGTTGTTCAAATGCCCGCGCATGCCGCCGACCCGCTGCTTGAGAAAGTAGGGGTAGTGACCACGCGCCAGCATGTCGCGGCAATGATTCGCTTCGATCAACAGCGCATCCAGGTCGCGATAGCAGTTCAGCAGCCGCGCGTCGTACGAGCCCAGGTCCGTCAGCATGCCGAAACGGCGTGTGCCGTCGCTGACCACGTATTGCAACGGTTCATGGGCATCGTGCTCTACGCGCGATGCCGTAACCTCCAGGCTGCCGACGCTCAGGCGCTGGCCGCAAGCCAGGAAACCGGCCACTTCCACCGGCTTTCGCAGCCCGCGCAAAGTGCCCTGACTCAGGTAGACCGGTACATTGTAGCGCCGCGACAGCAGGCCGACCCCATGCACGTGGTCGGCGTGCTCGTGGGTGACCAGCACGGCGCTCAGCTGGGCTGCCGACACACCGAGCAGCGCCAGGCGCCGCTCGGTCTCGCGCAGGGAAAAGCCGCAATCGACCAGGATGTAGGTATCACCACTGGCGATCAGCGTGCCGTTTCCCTGGCTACCGCTTCCAAGTACGGCGAAGCGCACTTAACCCAGGTGGTCCTGAATGGCGCTCAGCACACGGCGAGCGACATCGGCCGGAGCCACGGTGTTGATGTTCTTCTCGACCGTGACCTGCACGTTCTCACCCACTTTGCTCAGGCGCACCTGATAGCGCTCGGCACGGGCTTCGCGCTCTTCCTTGGTGGGCTCGCTGCCGAACACACGACCGAAGAAGCCAGGCTTGTTCTCTTTGTCCTCGGGTTTTTCGGACAGGTTGATGTAGTACAGGCCCAGGCTGCGGTTGATGTCCTCGACCCGCCACTGGCCACCCTGCTCCAGGGCACGGCCCACACTGGACCAGGCGCGATCCAGGTCGGCGCCAACGTTCAGGACCGGGTTGCCGCTGCCGTCTTCGCTCAGGCTGACGCGGTTCGGCACATCGAAATCACGTTCGGCCAGCAGCGACACCGAACCGCCCTTCTCGGCGCTGCGGTTCATGCTGGCGAGCAACTCGTCGACCAGCAGGGCGTCGGCGCCGGTGTTGGTGGAGCTGGACGGGAAGTCAGGTTCGGCGCTGCTGCCAGCCGGACGCTCGACGGTGACCACGTATACCTCGGAGGTGTTGCGCTGCACGCCGGGCTCCATGCGCACACGCACGCGCACTTCGCTGTCGCTGCTGCTGGCAGTGCTGGCCAGGCGCTGGCCAAGGGAGGCCGAGAGCTCGTCGAAACGCTGCCAGGTGGTGCTGAATTCGCCCGTCTGCGGGCGCTCCTCAGCAATACGGAAGCCGTTGTCCTCGAAGAACTGACGCGCCACCGGCCAGACTTCAGCCGGGGCGTGCTGGGCCAGTACCCAACGGTTGCTGCCGCTGCGCTGCAGGCTGTAGTCGTTCGCCTGGCCCGCACCGCCGGTCAGCGGCTGAGGGCGCGGCACTTCGTACTCGCCGCTGACGTTGTCGTCGGCAACATTGCGCGGGATGGGCAGCAGGGGGTCGAGGCGCTTGACGCCGCTGACGTCCGAAGGCAACTGCATGGGCGCGGTCGAGTGCGCCTGCAGGTAATCGCTGCCGCGGTCGCGGAAATAACCATCCTCGCCCCACAGCCAGCCGCACCCACTGGTGCTGGAGATGATCAGGGCAAGGGCAGAAAGGCCAGCCAGTCGCTTCATGCAGGGTACTTCCTCTTAAACCAGTACGCCGGACTGGCGCAGGGCAGTACGGACTTTGTCGTGGCAGCCTTCGCTAAGCCAGGTCAGTGGCAGGCGAATGCCTTTTTTCATCAGGCCCATCTCGACCAGCGCCCATTTGACGGGGATCGGGTTGGACTCGCAGAACAGGTCTTTGTGCAGGGGCATGAGCGTGTCGTTGATTGCGCGGGCCTTCTCGGCATTGCCCTCAAGGGCGGCCTCGCACAGGTCGGCCATTTGCCGCGGGGCGACGTTGGCCGTGACGGAGATGTTGCCCTTGCCGCCCATCAGGATCAGCTCGACGGCGGTTGGATCGTCACCGGACAGCACGATGAAGTCGCTGGCAACGCCCTCGAGGATGGCCTTGGCGCGGGCCATGTCACCGGTGGCTTCCTTGATGCCGATGATGTTGGGCACCGTCGAGAGGCGGATGACGGTTTCGGCCTGCATGTCGCAGGAGGTGCGGCCTGGCACGTTGTACAGGATCTGCGGGATGTCGACCGACTCGGCAACGTGCTTGAAGTGCTGGTACAGGCCTTCCTGGGTCGGCTTGTTGTAGTACGGCACGACCAGCAGGCAGGCATCGGCGCCGGCATTCTTGGCGTTCTGGGTCAGGTGCACGGCTTCGGCAGTGGAGTTGGCACCGGTGCCGGCGATGACCGGGATCGGGCTCTTGCTGCGCTTGACGCGCTCGACCACGTGCTTGATGACCAGGATGTGCTCTTCGACATCCAGCGTGGCGGACTCACCGGTGGTGCCGACGGCGACGATGGCGTGGGTGCCGTTTTCCAGGTGGAAGTCTACAAGTTTGTCGAGGCTGCCCCAGTCAACACGCCCTTGTGCATCCATGGGAGTGACCAGTGCCACCATACTGCCCGCAATCATGTATCTGCTCCTGCCGGAAAAAGAGAGCGGTAATGGTACTGGGGGCATCGGCCTTGCACAAGCGAAGCAGGCGGGCGGAGCATTCCCCTCGGCGCCTTATTTCGCTACCCTTGATGCTTTGATCGGTGCAGCACGGCCCGCCGGGCCGTAGACCCTGCTCCCGGCCAGCGCCCCGGCCCTCGCCTGCGAGTGCCGAGCGCTGCCTACAGGAGGCTTTCGCCCGTCCTGCATCGACCGCTCATCGCTTTAGGAATGCTGCATGTCCACCCCCACTGTCCGCGAACAATTCCTCGTCATCAGCGCCTTGGGGCCCAACCCCATGGAGCTGGCCAATGTACTGAGCCGCGCTGCCTTCGAAAACCGCTGCGCGGTGGTCACCTCGCGCCTGAGCCGCCATGGCGAGACCAGCGCACTGGTTTTGCAGGTCGGCGGCAGCTGGGATGCCCTGGCGCGCCTTGAGGCCATGCTCCCCGGCCTTGGCAAGAAGCACGGCCTGACCCTTGACGTGGTGCGCAGCGCCGACCAGGAAGTACGCCCGCAGGCCCTGCCCTACGTGGCCTATGTCAGCGCCGCCTACCGGCCTGACATCATCAACGAGCTGTGCCAGTTCTTCCTTGACCACCGTGTCGAGCTCGAAGCCATGACGTGCGACACCTACCTGGCACCGCAGACTGGCAGCAGCATGCTCAATGCCCAGTTCACGGTGATCCTGCCGGCCGGCACCCAGATCAGTTGGCTGCGCGACCAGTTCCTGGATTTTGCCGACGCGCTGAACCTCGATGCCCTGATCGAGCCCTGGCGCCCACAAAACCCTGTCTGAGGAGGTTCCCATGGCCGTTGCACTCGACCAACCTGTCCCCGACTTCACCGCCCAGGCCACCAGTGGGCAGACGGTCAGCCTGTCCGCGCTCAAGGGCCGCCAGGTGGTGGTGTATTTCTACCCCAAAGACAGCACGCCAGGCTGCACCACCCAAGGCCAAGGCTTTCGCGATCAACATGGCGCCTTCGAAGCCGCCAATACCGTGGTGCTTGGCGTCTCGCGCGACGGCATGAAGTCCCACGAGAACTTCAAGGCCAAGCAGGGTTTCCCGTTCGAGTTGATCAGCGACAAGGACGAGGCCCTGTGCCAGCTGTTCGATGTGATCAAGCTGAAAAAACTGTACGGCAAGGAATACCTGGGCGTGGATCGCAGCACCTTCCTGATCGATAAGGAGGGCGTGTTGCGCCAAGCGTGGCGGGGGGTGAAAGTGCCTGGCCATGTGGATGCCGTGCTGGCAGCGGCCCAGGCCCTTAACGAGGCCTGATCGGATCAGGCTGCGTCGGTCATCGGCGCAGCCCTATGGCTGTCAGAGCAAGGGCGATACACTGGGCTCCTGACGCGGCCAGGCATCCAGCACGGCCTTGATCAGGGTCGCCAACGGAATGGCGAAGAAGATGCCCCAGAACCCCCACAGCCCACCGAACAGCAAGACCGCGCAGATGATCGCTACCGGGTGCAGGCTGACGGCCTCGGAGAACAGCAGCGGCACCAGCACGTTGCCATCGAGCGCCTGGATGATCGCGTAGACCGTCATCAGGTAGATGAACTGGTCTCCCCATCCCCATTGAAACAACGCGATCAGTGTCACCGGCACGGTCACCACCACCGCCCCTACATAGGGCACGACCACCGATAGCCCAACCAACAGTGCCAGCAACGCGGCGTAGTTCAGGCCCAGGGCGATGAATGCGATGTAGGTGGCAATGCCACAGATCAGAATTTCGATGCCCTTGCCCCGGATGTAGTTGGCGATCTGCCGGTTCATCTCGCTGCCCACACGGTTGAGCAAGGTGCGCTGACGCGGCAGGTAGCCACTGACCCAGCGGCCGATCAGCTCGCGGTCCTTGAGGAAGAAGAACACCAGGATCGGCACCAGTACCAGGTAGATCATGGCGTTGACCAGCAGCGGCAGGCTGGACAGGGAGAACGTCAGGGCCCATTGCCCGAACTTGCCGATCTCGCCACGGACCGACTCGATGGCATGCAGCACCTGCTCGTCCGACACCAGGTGCGGGTAGCGCTCTGGCAGCAGGAGCAGCAGTGACTGCCATTTGCCAAGCATGCCCGGCAGCTCGTTGAACAGGGTGATCAGCTGGTGCCACAGCAGCGGCACCAGCACCAGCATGAACACCGCCAGCGCGCCCATGAACAGGGCAAATACCAGCATGACCGCCAGTCTCGAAGGCACTCGCAGACGCTCCAGGGCGTTGACCAACCCCTGCATGAGAAATGCCAGCACCATGCCGGCCAACACTGGCGCCAGCATCCCGCCCAGCGTGAGCACCGCCGTGAACGCCAGAAACAGCAAGACCGCCAGCACCACCGCTTCTTCATCGGAGAAGTAGCGCTGGACCCAGTCGCGTAGCACTTTGAACATGAACGATCCTTGTAGGACTCAGGCCTTGCGCAGCCAGTAGGTGTAGGTACCGGCCTCGGCCGTTTCGTGCAACAGGCTATGACCGGCCAATTTAGCGAAGGTGCGAAGGTCGCGTTGGGAACCTGCGTCGGTCGCGATGATCTTGAGCACGGCACCACTGGCCAGGCCATTGAGCGCCATCTTGGCCTTGAGCAGCGGTAACGGGCAGTTCAGCCCGCTGGCATCGAGTTCGGCGTCACAGGTCAGGGGGGTGCTCATCAACGGGGCTCTCCAGGGCAATGCCGGCCTACGGCCTGATCGGCCGCCTAGGATAGCGCCACTGGTCGCCAACGTGTGAGCCCGCTACAGTAGCAATCTTTGACCGACGCGAGCTTCGTGCATGAATCTACTGCGCCCTACCCTGCTGACGCTGGCCTGCCTGATGGCCCTGCCTGGCCATGCTGACGACTTGCCGTCGCTGGGTGACGCCAGTTCGGCGATCGTTTCGCCACAGCAGGAACATCAGCTTGGCCGCGCCTGGCTGAGCCTGCTGCGCGGCCAGGTCAACCAACTCAACGACCCGCAGCTCAAGGACTACGTGGAGACCAGCGTGTACCGTCTGGCCGAAACCAGCCAGCTGCAGGATCGTCGCCTGGAGTTCATCCTGATCGACAGCCGCGAACTCAACGCGTTTGCAGCGCCAGGCGGCATCGTGGGTGTCAACGGCGGGTTGTTCCTCAATGCGCAGACCGAAGGCGAGTACGCGTCGGTGCTGGCGCACGAACTGGCGCACTTGTCCCAACGGCACTTTGCCCGGGGCATCGAGGCCCAGCAGCGCATGCAGTTGCCGATGATGGCAGCGTTGCTCACCGGTATCGTGCTGGCGGCCGGTGGCGCCGGTGATGCCGGCATCGGCATGATTGCCGGCACCCAGGCGGCGGCGATTCAGGAACAGCGCAGGTTCTCCCGGCAAAACGAACAGGAAGCCGACCGCATCGGCATCCAGAACCTGGAAAAGGCCGGCTACGATCCGCGCAACATGCCGACCATGTTCGAACGCCTGGCGCGTCAGTACCGTTATGACGCCAAGCCGCCGGAATTTCTTTTGACGCACCCGGTAACCGAGTCGCGGATCGCCGACACCCGTAACCGGGCAGAGCAGGCGCCAAAAGGCGGTGTGGAAGACAGCCTGCGCTATCAGCTGATCCGCGCCCGGGTAGCGCTGACGTATGAAGGTACGCCGGGGCTAGCGGCCAAGCGTTTTCGCGCCCAGCTCGACGAAGACCCCAAACTCGATGCGGCGCGTTATGGGTTGGCGCTGGCGCAGATCAAGGGCGGTCAGCTCAACGAAGCACGGGAGATGCTCAAGCCGCTGCTGGCCAAGGCGCCCAACGACATTACCTACAACCTGGCGCAGATCGACCTGGATATCACCAACAATCGCCTGGCCGATGCACAGCAGCGGGCCGAGCGCATGCAGGGGCTGTACCCAGGCAATTACCCGCTCAAGCAGGTGCGCGCCGACCTGCTGGTCAAGCAGAACAAGCCGGCCGAGGCGGAGAAGGTGTTGAACGATCTGATCAAGAGCCGCCCGGATGATCCGGACGTCTGGTACGACATGGCCGAGGTGCGCGGGCTGTCGGGCAATACCATCGGCCTGCACCGGGCGCGGGCGGAATACTTCACCTTGGTGGGGGACTTTGATCAGGCCATTCAGCAGCTCGACTATGCCAAGCGCCGCGCCGGGGGGAATTTCCCGCTGGCCTCGCAGATCGACCAACGCCAGCGAGAGGTGCTGGAGCAGCAGCGCATGGTGCGGGAGATGATGGGGCGCTGAGGCGTTTCAGGGTCTGGGGCGGGACCGTTTCCAATGTTGAACAACATGCCTGAGCGGTCTCGCCGGGGCGCCGGACCGGCCGCGCCGGCCTGTGATGCGGGGCTGACACCTGAGGGCTGCTGCGCAGCCCATCGCGGCGCGAGGCCGCTCCCACACAAGATCCTCTAGCTCACCGATTCGGCGCAATGTAGGAGCGTCATCTGCCTCGGGCATGGCACCAGGACCTGCATTTCAGCCAGCGCTTACCTCACGCGTTCCCGGAAAGCTTCAACCTGGCCGCCTGGGTGAAATCCAGCATCCGGTTCAGCGGCTTGATGGCCTTGGGCACCAGGGCTGGGTCGACGAAGATCTCGTCCCCGCCACTGCGCAGGCAATGCAGCACGCGCTCCAGGGTGTTCATGGCCATCCACGGGCAGTGGGCACAGCTGCGGCAGGCCGCGCCGTTGCCGGCAGTGGGCGCCTCGATGAAGACCTTGTCGGGGCATAGCTGCTGCATCTTGTAGAAGATGCCGCGGTCGGTGGCGACGATAAAGGTCTTGTTAGGCAGCGTCTGGGCAGCCTTGATCAACTGGCTGGTGGAGCCCACCGCATCGGCCAGGTCGATCACCGACTCCGGCGACTCGGGATGGACCAGCACCGCGGCGTCCGGGTACAGGGCCTTCATGTCGGCGAGCTGACGCGACTTGAACTCCTCATGAACGATGCAGGCACCGTCCCACAGCAGCATGTCGGCACCGGTCTGCTTCTGGATGTAGCGACCCAGGTGCTGATCGGGGCCCCAGATGATGGTCTCGCCGTTATCCATCAGGCTTTCGACGATTTCCAGCGCGCAACTGGAAGTGACCACCCAATCGGCCCGTGCCTTCACGGCAGCGGAGGTGTTGGCGTAAACCACCACGGTACGCTCGGGGTGCTGATCGCAGAAGGCAGAGAATTCTTCGATGGGGCAACCCAGGTCAAGCGAACAGGTCGCTTCAAGCGTGGGCATCAATACGCGTTTGTGAGGAGTGAGAATTTTGGCGGTTTCACCCATGAAACGCACGCCGGCTACTATCACCGTCTCGGCCGGGTGCTGCTTGCCAAAGCGGGCCATTTCCAGCGAGTCGGACACACAGCCGCCGGTTCCCTCCGCCAGGGCCTGGATCACCGGGTCGCAGTAGTAATGGGCAACCAGCACGGCATTCTGCGCCTTGAGCTCGGCAGCGATGGCCGCACGGTATTCGGCCTGCTGCTCGTCCGTCAGCGGGTTGGGCTGCTTGGCGTCGAGGTGAGCCTGTACCAACAGGCGTTCGGAAATCTGGGTCATGATCGCTGGACCTGCAAGCGCGTGCGCGCATCAAATCGAGTGTATCACCCGGCCCTGGCAGATCGGCTAAGGGCGCCGGACGGCGCAGGCCGCCACGGCCCTCTGCGGGCGCGGATTATTATGGAGGCCGAAGGCTACAGAGAAACCCAAGATTTCTAAAGCGGTTTTTATCCAGCCCTTACCCGCCCTCGTACCAGCGGCTCAAGAGCAGGTAAAGCCGGGCACTCAGCGTTGCGGCGAGAGCATTGCCAGCCGTGTATTGACGAACGCGGCAAAGGCTTCGAGCGTCATTTTCTGGCCATTGAAATCGACCATGCCATCGGCATAGTGCAACGAGCTGATCACCTTATCGCCTTCCACCGTAGCCAGGCCGCTCTGCACGCCCATCAAGCCGACCATCTCTCCTGCCTGGCCAGACTGCGTGGCGATGGCCTGGGCATCGGTCTGACCGTCGAGCAGGGCCTGCAAGGTCGCCAGGTCTCCTAGCATTGGCTTGGACAAGGACAGTTTGCTGGTGACCTGCGTCACCATCTGCTTCAACGCCTGATCTTGTGGCAAGTCGAAGGAAGACGGCGCGTCGAAGTCCATGGCCAGGTTGAAGTGGCTCTCGCCATTGGCGGTCTTGAGGCTCAAATCTTCGAGCGCCACCTTGGGTTTTGCGGCCAGCAGCGTGCGCAAGTCACCTTGGAATTTAGCCTTTTCAGCTTCGGTCATGTTGATCTGTGGCGCCGACTGCCCGGCAGCTGCCGCTGCCTCGAACTCAGGCAAATGCGCCGCATACCAGTTACTCAACGCCTGCAGCGCGGGCGCATGAATGGACTTGAAGCCGACGATCATCTGGACCTTGCCGACCGCTCGCCCATCCCAGGTGATGTCCCCAAGTTTGTATTCGACACGCCCGCCAAAGGTGTCGGGACCTTCGAGGCTTTGCAGGGTACTGAGCTCTCCCCCCTTGATGACCAGCGCCTGCTGCCTGGGCCCGAGGATAATCTTGGTCTCGGCCAGATAAAGGTCAGCGTTGCCCGAGAACAGGTTGTCATGCGCAGTCGCCGCCAGCTTGCCACCCAACTTCAGCCCATTGAGCTCGAAGATGACGGGAGGTTGGTCTTCGCTCACCAGCTTCATCAGAAAGTGATCGGCTTCGCCATGGAAGCGCGAATCCTTGCCGTCGCGATCCCCGCTGACCCCAAGCTCCATGCCCGAGAACGCCAGGCTGGTGCCGTTGGCATCGTCGAGCTTGACCGGCGCCAGGCGAACCTGGCTGTCGACACTGCCGCCGTACCCCATGCTGGTCTGGGCGCTGAACGGCACGCGGTCCCCGGCTGCTGCGTACCAGGGCGCCGTGACATCGTCCTTGTCCAGCGTGGTGTTGCTCAGCGCCAGCACTGGCAAAAGCTTGAAGGTCTTGACGCGGGACCATGGAAACGGGCCGTGCTCGATCTGATCGGTCACGCCCACGTCAAAATTCATGACCTGCTGGCTGCTGGCACGCACATCGCGAGCGATCACACGGTAGTGTGCCGTACTGCTGAACCAGCGCTGGTCCAGCGATACCAACTCGATGCGTACGCTGCCACCTGTGTTCACCAGCGACTTTTGCAGCTGCGCGTTGCTCAGGGCCAAGGCATGGTCCAGCTCACTCGGCAGTCGCTTGCCGGTGTACCAGGCGCCGCCAATGACCACTGCGGCAAAGGCCACCGCTACGCCGGACAGAATTGCTACTGAAGTCTTCTTCATGAATAAAACCGATTGATGTCCATAAAGGCTCGCACATCGCCTGCGCAGCCAGGAAAATGCAGCATATCACCGAAGGCCAGGCAGGTTGGCGGCAGTTCCAGGCAGGAAATCGTGCAACCCGTTGCACAGGCCCACTTCAAAGATGTCAATTTTTACGAACACGCTTATGGCCTTAGCAGTGAAAATAAAGACTACAGAGACGCTCGAATGCGTTGATTCCTCGATAAAAAGCGGACCCTCGAAACACCTTGTCACGTTTAACTTGACACCCGAGACCCTATCGTTTTTTATTTTGATCACTTGCGTGATCCCGTCACGCCTCTGCTGCTCCTACATAAAGGTGAACAATATGGAGCCCACCCGCTCGCCGCTGCTGCTTGCGCCCTTCGCTGTGCCTGTCTTTCAAGCCCTCGCCTTGGAGCCACGCCAGCATGCAGCCTGAATCCTACGCACCCGAAGCCGGCCAACTGCGCAAGACCTTGCGTCTGTGGCATGTAATCATCATTGGCCTGGCGTACCTGACGCCCATGACCGTGTTCGACACCTTTGGCATCGTGTCAGGCATCACCGCAGGGCACGTACCGAGCGCCTACATCCTGGCCCTTGCCGGGATCCTGTTCACGGCCGTCAGCTATGGCACCCTGGTCAAGCGCTTTCCTCAGTCGGGCTCGGCCTACACATACACCCAGCGTGCCATCAATCCACACGTGGGCTTTCTTGTGGGCTGGTCCTCTTTGCTGGACTACCTGTTGCTGCCCATGGTCAACGCCTTGCTGGCCAAGCTGTACCTGTCTGCCATGTTTCCCGAGGTGGCGCCGTGGGTCTGGGTCGTGGCCTTCGTGTCCCTGATCAGCCTGATCAACATGCGCAGCGTCAATCTGGTTGCGCATTTCAACCTGCTGTTCGTCGGCGTGCAGGTGGCGATCATCGCAGTGTTCATCTACCTGTGCATACGCGGCCTGGACCAGGGCGAAGGGCTGGGCACGGCATGGAGCCTGTTGCCCTTCGCCGACCAGCAGACCCACCTGAGCGCCCTGGCGGCAGGCGCAACCATTCTGTGCTTCTCATTCCTGGGTTTCGATGCGGTCACGTGCCTGTCCGAAGAAACGCGCGACCCGGGCAAAACCATACCGCGGGCCATTTTCCTCACGGCATTGATCGGCGGCGTTGTATTCATCACCGTTTCCTACTTCATCCAGGCTTATTTCCCCACGATGGCACGCTTTCACGATCAGGAAGCGGCGCTGCCGGAAATCGCCCTGTACGTGGGCGGCAAGCTGTTCCAATCGGTGTTCATCGCGTGCACGGTAATCAACACCATCGCCTCGGGGCTGGCGTCGCAAACCAGCGTGTCGCGCCTGCTGTATGTCATGGGCCGTGACAAGGTCATACCCGCGAGCGTGTTTGCACGGTTGCATTCGCGCTACAAGACACCCGTACTGAACATTGCCGTGGTAGGGGTGATTTCGCTGTCGGCGATCTTCTTCGATCTGGTCACCGCCACCTCCATCATCAACTTCGGTGCATTGGTAGCGTTCAGCTTCGTCAACTTGTCGGTGATTAATCACTGCTACCTGCGAGAGGGCAATCGCCGAGGGCTGGCTAACCAACTTAAGTACCTGGTACTGCCCACCACTGGCTTCTGTATCATCGTTTCGCTGTGGCTGGACCTGAACATGCACTCGCTGCTGTTCGGCGGGATCTGGGCCACGCTAGGCCTGGTGCACCTGGCCTGGTTGACCAAGGCGTTCCGTGCGGCGCCGCCCAACTGTATCGCCGAGGGATGACGCATACCGACCATGCACAGCTCAACCACAACCGGTTTCTTCGACATCACCACTGAGCAGGGCCTGCTGCGCACCTCGATCGCGGTCACGCTGTTCATTGCCAGCATCGGCATTGCCTTTGGCTTGGCGTCGGGCTCGTTTTCCATCGTGTTCGACGGCGTCTACTCGCTGGTCGATGCCAGCATGAGCGGGCTGTCGCTAATGGTGGTCAGGCTGATCACCTCCCATGCCAGCAGCCTGCAGATGTCGCGCAAACTGCGTGAGCGCTTCACCATGGGCTTCTGGCACCTGGAGCCAATGGTGCTGGCACTCAATGGCATCCTGCTCAGCGGGGTCGCCATCTATGCCCTGATCAACGCCGTGAGCAGCCTGCTGGAGGGTGGCCGTCACTTGGAGTTCGGTATCGCCATGGTCTATGCGGCGCTTACCGTCACCGCCTGCGTGACCATCGCGGTGATCGAGGGCAAGGCCAACCGCAAGCTGCGCTCTGATTTCGTCGCCATGGACGTCAAGGGCTGGGTGATGTCCGCCAGCATCACGGCGGCGCTGCTGATCGCCTTCTGCTTTGGCTATGCCGTGCAGGGTACATCGCTTGAATGGGTATCGCCCTACATCGACCCGGCGGTGCTGGCACTGGTCTGTCTGGTGATCGTGCCGCTGCCGATGTCGGTCGTTCGCCAGGCGTTGGCGGATATCTTTCTCGTCACGCCGGGCGATCTCAAGCAGCATGTGGATGTGGTTGCGCAGGCTTTCGTTGAACGCCATGACCTGCAGTCCTACCGCGCCTATGTGGCCAAGGTGGGGCGCTCACGGGAGATTGAGCTGTACTTCATCGTGCCGCCGCAAATGGCGGCCAAGACCATCGAGCAGTGGGATGCCTGGCGCAACGAGATCGGCGAGGCCATCGGCGGCGAAGGGCCCAACCGCTGGCTGACGGTGGTGTTTACCGGCGACCCCGAGTGGGCCGAATAGACATCAGCACTCAGCCACGCAGGCGTTCGATCAGCGGCAGCGCTTCGATTTCAGGCCGGGCGAAATAGTAGCCTTGCATCAGCTCGATACCCAGGGCTGCCAACGCCTGGCACTCGGCTTCTGTTTCCACGCCTTCGGCGACCAGCAGAATGTTCAGCCGCTGCGCCACCAGCACGATGCCTGCCACAATCACCTGGCGCACCGGGTCGGCCCCAAGGTTGCGTGTCAGCGCCATGTCCAGCTTCAGCAGGTCCGGTTGAAACTCGGCAAGCAGGTTCAAGCCCGAGTAGCCTGACCCGAAATCGTCAATGGCCGTGGTGAATCCCTGCCGGTCGTACTCGCGAAAGATGGACTTCAGGTGTTCGGTGTCCTCGACCCGTTCGCCTTCGGTCACTTCGAAGATCAGCCTGTCGGCCGGAAAATCGAACTGCCTGGAGGCCTCGAGCGTTGCACGAATACAGGTGGCGGGACGGTACACGGCGTTGGGCAGGAAGTTGATGCTGAGCTTGCAATCCTGCACCCGATTGAGCCCAAGCTCGGAGGCTTTTTCGATGGCCTTGACCCGGCAGGCCTGGTCGAAGCGATACAGGTTATCGGGTGTGACCTTGGCCAGCACCTGCGCAGCCCCCTCCCCCGCTACACCTCTGACCAGCGCCTCGTAGGCGTACGGTTTACCCGAAGGTTGGTGAACGATAGGTTGGAAGGCCATGGTGATGCCGAAGCCGAGGTCCGCCATCTCACGGCATTGCTTGCAACCCACAGCTTCGAAAGGCTGCGCAAAGATCAAATCAGCCATGGTGTCTCCGGCAGCTTGATGAAGAGAAAGTAGCGCTGGAATAACACGATCGTTAGAACGTCAGGGCAGCGTTGTTGGCACTTTGACAGCATGCTTGCCCAGAGGTGCGGTGCGCAAGGTGAAGACCAGACAAAAAGGCCTGGCAGCTCGGATTCATTGGGCTTGAGCGGGCAACTCGGTACACTGGCGCCCGATATAACAGCTGACGACACGGACAACTTCGACATGACTGTCTTCAACCACCGGGGCGGCGAGTACCTCACCGTCGGTGATGCACGCCTTTATTACGAACAGCTGGGCGCACCTGACGCACCAGTACTAATCCTGCTGCATGGCGGGCTTGGACATATCGAAACCTTCAACGCCATTACTCCGCATTTAGTCCACCGCTGGCGCGTAATCGGCATCGACAGCCGCGGCTAGGGCATGTCCACCTTGGGCAGCGCACCACTCACCTATGAACGCATGCAGCACGACGTAGAGCGGGTGATCGAGCATCTGGCCCTTGAACGCGTCAGCCTGATCGGGCACAGCGATGGCGGAATCGTCGCGTTGCGCATGGCTGCCTCGCAGGCTGTGACGGTCGATAGGCTCGTCACCATCGGGGCTCACTGGGCGCTGGGCGAGAACGACCCTGCGCGGGCCCTCTACGAGGGTATTACCGCCGCGAAGTGGAGCGGCCTGTTTGCCGAAGATGTGGCTCGCTATGAGGCGATCAACCCGCAGCCGGACTTTGCAAGGTTGCTGGAGGCCGTGCGGGGGATGTGGCTCGATGACAGCGAGCACGGTTATCCCGCAGCCAGCGTGGGTGGCATTACCGCGCCATTGCTGGTAGTGCGTGGCGATCGTGATCGCCTGGTTTCACGCGCCAATGCCCTGGAGCTGGTAGAGCAAGTGCCTGGGGCGCAGCTGTTGAACCTGGCGCTGGCTGATCACTCACCTCATGAAACGCACCCGCAATGGCTACTGCCTGTGGTGGAAGCTTTTTTGAATCAGTGATGACGAGAGGCGAAAGCGGTCATCGCTTAACGCCCCTTTGCCCGGTACCTGCTTCCCACTACCGGGCTACGCCTTGGGCGCCATGTCGATGACCGCACAGCGACCATTGGCCCTGACTTTCTGCACCACGTGCGCCCTGTCGACAAAGACGTTGATCTCGCAACTGCCTGAATGCTCTACATCCTGCCAATACTCGCGGTGTACCAATTGGCCATTTTCAGGGCCGGTGTAGGTGCCCGCAGCCTCCCGGGAGATATACGTGCTGTCGCGCACGTACCTGAGCACAACCATGTCCTGATCAGGTGCCACCATGATGACCCTGGGCACACCGAAATAGTCGATCAGCTCACCGACCGGGCGGCCTTTCCACGCACTGGTTGCCTCAAGTGACGAGCAACCGCTAAGCAGGACAGCGCCCAGGCAAAACACGAGCAGACGGATCATGGCTTCTCTCCTTGGTGGCCAGTTACTTGGCAGGCATCTGTGTGAAGGCGTGGTCGATCTGCCTGATGACCTCGGCCCTGAGCGCTTCGCGGTTCGTTATCTCAAATAGCTGGGGGCCAGCGCGGCTCAACTGCGAAGCTGACATCACACCCAGGTGCTCCATTTTGAGCGCTTGGCGCTCAGCTGGCTTGCAGATGAAATTACGGCTTTGCGCCAACCACGCTTGTTGATCGCCCTGCCATTGATTGGAGAACTTGGCCCTGCGCAAGGTATTGGCCACGCTGCTGAAGTCGAGCGCCCCTGTGACACGGGCCCGCTTGTTCTTGCAATCGACTTCGACGTCGTAGACCGTGAAATCGGGCTTGCCGGGCTGCTGGTCAAACAGGTAGACGCCCACGGATTTGGCGCCGCCGGGGCGCTCGTAGATGTTACTGGGGTCGCCATCTGCAAGGTACACCTTGCTCTTGCCCAGGCTGGCTTGATGATGCACTACCCAGTAATCGCCCTTTTGGGCATTGTCCGCATGGACGGATAAGGCACCCAACAGGAGTGCAAGCGACAGCAGTTGTTTCACTGGGGAGCGCATGACTGGCCATCTCTCTGCCATTACTTAGACGGAACATTTTCCCATCCGCAGTAGTGGGCAAAGGGCTATCTAGTACACCTGGAGTAGGGGTCGCCTGCTGAGACTTCATCAGAGGCCACCTTGCACGTGAAACACTGCCCATGAATGAGGCAGTGTCACTGCAGACAGACTACGGCCCAGTACTTTGACCAGAAACGAAAAAGCCCGCCGATGAGGGCGGGCTTTTCGTACAGATTTCACACAGAAGCGAACTGACTGTTCGATCCATACAATTGCTTTACCTGACGCTGACCCGGTGGTCTAGCTTAAGTATTCGCAACCGCTGCGAAGATGGTGGGTCGTGTAGGATTCGAACCTACGACCAATTGGTTAAAAGCCAACTGCTCTACCAACTGAGCTAACGACCCGCTGGATGGCGCGTATAATACTGATTTCTATAGAGAAATCAACACCCCACAATAAAATTTCTTAAAAATAGCGCGTCGGGTCCGCCACGGCGGCTGCCTTGAAGCCGTCAGCGCGCAAGCGGCAGCTGTCGCACTTGCCACAGGCACGCCCGTCGTCATCAGCCTGGTAGCACGACACAGTCAAGCTATAGTCGACCCCATGCGCCACGCCGGCCTGGACGATCTGGGCTTTGCTCATGTTTTGCAAGGGCGCCTGAATGCGGAACCCCTGCCCTTCGACCCCTGCCTTGGTAGCCAGATTGGCCATGCGTTCGAAGGCTTCGACGAATTCGGGGCGGCAGTCCGGGTAGCCGGAATAATCCACGGCATTGACACCGATGAAAATGTCACGGGCTTGCAGCACTTCGGCCCAGCCCAGCGCCAGCGACAGAAACACCGTGTTGCGCGCTGGTACGTAGGTCACCGGGATACCCTCCCCTGGCGTTTCCGGCACATCGATGCTGCTGTCGGTCAGGGCCGAGCCACCGATGCCGTCCAGGTTCAGCCCGATCACCTTGTGCTCTACCACGCCCAGGTCCTGGGCGACCCGTGCCGCGGCGTTGAGCTCGGCGCGGTGACGCTGGCCGTAGTCGAAGCTCATGGTATAGCAGGCATAGCCCTGGGCCTTGGCCATGGCCACTACCGTGGCCGAGTCCAGACCACCGGACAGAAGAATTACTGCGCGTTTATCAGTCATGTCTCACTCTCTTTCTCAGCGGCCAGGTTCGTCGTTCCACAACAGTTTGTGCAGCTGAAGCTGGAAACGCACAGGCAAGTTGTCGGCAACGATCCAGTCGGCCAAATCAGTGGCACTCACTTGGTGGTGGCTGGGCGAGAACAATACTTCGCCGGCGCGCTCGGCCAGGTTGTACTGAATCAACTTGGACACCGCCCAGTCGTAGTCTTCGCGGGAGCAGATGACGAACTTGACCTGGTCGTTGCGCGTCAGGTGCTCGATGTTCTCATAGCGGTTGCGGTGCGATTCTTCCGAACCTGGGGTTTTCAGGTCGACGACGCGGCTGACACGGGTGTCGGTGCCGGCGATATCGAGCGCTCCGCTGGTTTCCAGCGAGACTTCGTAACCGGCGTCGCACAGGCGCTGCAACAGGGGCAAGGCGTTAGGCTGGGCGAGGGGCTCGCCGCCCGTCACGCAGACATAGCGCGGCTTGAAGCCGGCCACCTGTTCAAGGATCGAATCCAGGCTGCGAAGGGTGCCGCCACTGAAGGCATAGGCGCTGTCGCAGTATTGGCAGCGCAGGGGGCAACCGGTGAGCCGCACGAATACCGTGGGCAGCCCAGCCGTTCGTGTTTCACCCTGCAACGAGTAAAAGACTTCGGTGATGCGTAATGTATCTTGCATGATCGCCACGGGCGTGACAGCAAAACAGGCTGCCCGCCTCCGTCAGGCACTGGCACAGACTCGACATAGCGTTATCCGTGACAGCGTGTTTACGAAAAAAGGGCGGTGATTCTAACGAAAAAACCCGCGCCAGGCGCGGGTTTCTTTCGAACGGGGGGCAAGCGCCGCATTACTTCACAGCTTTTGCAGGTCTCGCTGCGCCAGTTGCGCAGCCGATGTGCCCGGGTATTGGGTCACCACCTGCTGAAGAATGCCCTTTACCTTGTCCGTGTGGCCGAGACGACGCTCGACGTCGGCCAGTTTGTACAAGGAGTCTGGCACCTTGCTGTGTTTGGGGTACTTCTGGCTTACCTGGGCAAACGCCTGGCTTGCGCCCTGCAGGTCACCCTTGGCCAGGTTCACTTCGCCCAGCCAATACTGTGCGTTACCGGCATATTGGCTGCTGGGGTACTTGCGCAGGAAGGCGTTGAACGCCTGGCTGGCTTTGTCGAAGTCTTTTTGCTTAATCAGGTCGAAGGCAGCATCGTAGTAGAGCTTCTCCTTGGCCGGATCACCGGGCTCGCTACTGGCGGCCGGTTGTTGGGCAGCAGCACCGGCTGCAGCCCCCGCGGCGGCGCCAGAGGCACCACCGGCGGAAGAATTGTCAGGGGTCGCGGCAGGCGCGGCGCCACTGTTGATGCGACGGTCCAGGTCCTGGTATCGCTCCAGGTTTTCCTGCTTCATGCGAGACACATCGTTTTGCAACTCTTCGATGATGCCTTGCTGGCGGGAAAGCTGATCCTGCATCTGTTGCAGCTGCATGAACAGCTGGCCCTGTGCAGAGGCAGGGGCCGAAGCCCCTGACCCGGCATAGGCGCCGCTCGTGCCATAACCCGCAGGCGGATAGCTGCCTGTGTTGTCATCTACTACAGGGACTGCAGCCCACGCCGAAAGGGGCAGGCTGAGTGCGAGGACGGTTACTGCACGGCGGCACTTGCGCATAGGAACTTACTTACGCAGTTCTACGCGACGGTTTTGAGCCCAGGACTGCTCGTCGTTGCCGGTAGCAACTGGACGCTCTTCACCGTAGGAAACCAATTCCAGCTGAGCAGGGGAAACGCCCTGCAGAACCAGGTAGCGCTGAACGGCCTTGGCACGACGCTCACCCAGAGCCATGTTGTACTCGCGGGTGCCGCGCTCGTCGGTGTTGCCTTCCAGGACAACGCGGTTGCCGTTGGCTTTCAGGTCCTTGGCGTGAACGTCCAGAGCGCGCATGGCTTCTGGCTTCAGGTCCGAGCTGTCGTATTCGAAGTAGAAGGTGGTGATTGCGCGCAGAGCGGCTTCTTCGCTCAGGGAACCGTCGACTGCGCCGGTGTTGGCACCGTAGCCAGCGTTCGGGTCAACGGCGCCAGCGCCTTCACCTGCGTTGTCACCGCCCTTGGAGGAGCAACCTACAGCCACAGCCATGGCCAGAGCCAGCGCAGCGAATTTACCAAACTTCAGCATTTCCATCGTGAAACTCCTAATGAAACCCCAGTGTGTTAAGCAAAACGTATTACGCCGCAATCAGTTCAGGTAAGGGGACCAGGACGGTTCTCTGACTTCGCCTTGAGCGGTAGGAAGTGGGAGCCTCACGCGGCCATTAAGCGACACGAGCATCAAGACTCCCCGGCCCTGCTGGCGGGTGGCGTAGATTAGCATGGTGCCGTTGGGCGCAACAGTGGGAGACTCATCAA
Source organism: Pseudomonas sp. DE0157 (assembly GCF_007678615.1). Lineage (NCBI taxonomy): Bacteria > Pseudomonadati > Pseudomonadota > Gammaproteobacteria > Pseudomonadales > Pseudomonadaceae > Pseudomonas > Pseudomonas sp. DE0157. Next base: position 64,394 of record NZ_VEJN01000005.1, on the reverse strand, counting down.
GACTTGTTTCCGAGAGAATCTTTACACTTCCGCGTTGCAAGTCCTGGGCGGCAACTTTGAAGTTGGTGAAACCCTGTTGGCGGTGAATCATCACCAGGGTCTTTTCATCCGCCGAGAGTTTAGGGTTGGCGTTGTAGTTACCCACGAAGGTTACGCGCTCGGCGCTGCCGCCACTGACCGACTGTTTGTAGATCTGCGGCTTGCCGCCACGGTCGGACGTGAAGTACAGGGTGTTGCCGTCTTTACCCCAGAATGGCTCGGTATTGATGCCAGGGCCGGCGGTCACGCGGCTGATCTGACGCGAAGCCACGTTCATCACGTAGATGTCCGGGTTGCCATCCTTGGACAGCACGAAGGCCAGGCGCGAACCATCGGGCGACCAGGCAGGTGCGCCATTGAGGCCCTCGAAGTTGGTGACCTGTTCACGGCGACCGGTATCGATGTGCTGGACGAAGATACGCGGGCGCTTCTGCTCGAACGACACATAGGCGATGCGTTTGCCATCGGGCGCAAAGCGCGGCGACAGGATGGGCTCGCGGGACTGCAGCAGGGTCACGGCGCGGGCACCGTCATAGTCCGAACGCTGCAGGGTGTAGCGCGTGTTGTTGGTGGAGAAGCGCTCGGCCGTCACGTACAGCATGCGCGTGGAGAAGGCACCCTTGATACCGGTGAGCTTCTCGAACGACTGGTCGGCGATGTAGTGCGACATGTCGCGCAACTGGTCGGTGCTGCCAGCGACGCTGCCGGTCAGGACCTGCTGCTCGGTGGCGACGTTGAACAGGGCGTATTGCACCTGCAAGCGCCCACCGGAGGGCACGATGCTGCCGACCATCACGTACTGGGCACCCAGCGCCTTCCAGTCGCGGAAGATGACTTCACTGGCCTGGGATGGCTGGCTGATCATGTTCTGGCGCGGGATAGGCGAATAGTAGCCGGAGTTGCGCAGGTCGTTGCCGATGATGTCGGCCATGTCTTCAGGCAGCACACTGCCACCCTGAACAGCGAACGGCACCACCGCAATTGGCGTTGCCCGGTCACTGCCACTGGTGACCAGGATGTTCTTTTCCTCTGCTACGGCCATGCCTGCCACGCAGCACAGCATGACCAGCAGTCCTCTCAGACGTTTAATCACAACGCTAGATCCTCAGGTGTAAATGTCATCTTGAACGAGCGATATTGGTTGAAATCGCTCGGCTTCATGCCCTGCATTTCAGTCAGGCGACCGATGTTTTTCACCGCTGCCACCGCCGAGCTGTCGTAGGGGCCGTCACCGCTTGACCGGGCCACACTGACGCTGGTGATGGTGCCATCGGGCAACATGCTGATCTGCAGTACCACCGTCATGCCTTTACGCGCCGATGGCGGGCGAGCCCAGCCTTCTGCCGCGCGCATGCGGATCAAGTCGTCGAAGTCGCCGGCCACCTGGTCACCCTGCTCATCGGCCAGCGCCTGCTGCCGCTCGGTGGTGTCGGACAAGAGCTCGGCCAGGGCCTGTGCCTTCTTGTCTTCAGCCGCCTTGCGAGCCGCTTCCTGTGCCTTTTTCTTCTGGGCATCGGCCGCGGCCTTCTTCTTGGCGTCTTCGGCTGCCTTCTTCTTCGCTTCTTCGGCCGCTGCCGCCTTCTTCTTGGCGTCTTCGGCCGCTTTTTTCTTCGCATCCTCGGCGGCCTTCTTCTTGGCCTCCTCGGCAGCTTGCTTCTTCGCCTCTTCAGCGGCCTGTTTCTTGGCCTCTTCTTCGGCTTTTTTCTTCGCTTCTTCCTCGGCCTTCTTCTTGGCGATGTCAGCCTGCTGTTTCTCGGCCGCTTTCTTGGCCTCGGCGGCTTTGGCAGCTTCAGCGGCCTTGGCGGCGTCCTCGGCTTTCTTGGCCTCGGCTGCCTCGCGTGCCTCCTGGGCCTTTTGAGCAGCGTCGGCTTTCTTTTGTTCCGCAGCTTTCACCGCTTCCTGCTCGACCTTCTTCTGCTCAAGCTGCTCGACCTCGGTCTGGCGCGAAGCGGTTTTCTTGGCTTCCCCGGCAATCTTCTGATTGGTCTGAGTGGTGGCCTGGCTCTTGGACTTGAGCTGATACAGCGTAGCCTGAACGATCGGCTTGGACGGCGGCAGTTCGGGCGTCATGGCAAAGCTTACGAACAGCATGCCGAATACCAGCACATGCAGGCCGATGGCCCAGATACTGGGCCAGAAGTAGCTTTCCGAGGCAGAGGGCTCGCGCTGTTGCATCAGGGCGCCTCGGTAATCAGGCCGACGTTACCGACACCGGCTTTCTGCAGCCCGCCCATGGCGCCCATGACCGCGCCGTAGTCCACCGCCTTGTCGCCGCGGATGAATACCTGGGTCTGCTTGCCCTGGTCGCGGCCGGCCGCGATGATCTTGGTGACGGCGTCGGTCATGGCCGGCAGGGTCATGGCCTTGTCCATCTGCTTGTCGGTATCGACTTCGCTGCCAAGGTTCCAGTAGTAGGTCTTGTCGGCCTTGATGGAAATGGTAAGGATCTGGACGTTGTTGTCCTGCGGCAAGGCTTCGCTGGAAACCTTGGGCAGGTCGACCTTCACGCCCTGGTTGAGCATGGGCGCCGTCACCATGAAGATGACCAGCAGCACCAGCATCACGTCGATGTAGGGCACCACGTTCATCTCGGCGACGGGCTTGCGTTTGTGGCGAACTCGGGCCATGGGCTTCTACCTGATTACTCTTCGCTGGTGTGCACTTTGCGGTGCAGGATCGCCTGGAATTCGTCGGCGAAGGTGTAGTAACGGCCGATCAGCGTCTCGCTGCGGGCCGCGAAGCGGTTGTACGCAATCACCGCCGGGATGGCCGCGAACAGGCCAATGGCCGTGGCGATCAACGCCTCGGCGATGCCCGGTGCAACGGTGGCGAGCGTGGCTTGCTGGGCGCTGGCCAGGCCGCGGAAGGAGTTCATGATGCCCCATACGGTACCGAACAGGCCGATATAGGGGCTGGTCGAACCCACGGTCGCCAGGAACGGCAAACTTTGCTCGAGCTTTTCTTCTTCGCGGGAAATGGCAACGCGCATGGCACGGCCAACCCCTTCCATCACGGCATCCGGGTCAACGCCGGGTTGCTGGCGCAGGCGGGAAAATTCCTTGAAGCCTGCACGGAAGACCTGCTCCACACCCGAGTCCGGGTCCGGGTTGCTACCGGCCTGGCGGTACAGCTTGGACAGGTCGATACCCGACCAGAAGCGCTCCTCGAAAGCATCGAGCGCACGACGACCGGCGCGCAGCATGGTGCTGCGCTGGAAAATCATGATCCACGAGGTGACCGAGGCGGCCACCAGGGTCAGCATCACCAGCTGCACCACGACGCTGGCGTTACTGACCAGACTCCACATGGAGGTATGGTCGACGACGTTAGCTTCCACGCTTATTCTCCTGCATTCGATTGATTACCCGAGCCGTCTGCCGCAAAGGCGTCGCGCAGCTGGGGAGGTATGGCTCGGGGTTTGAAAGTGTCGGCGCGCACAGCGGCTATCAGGAACCGCCCTTCGCAGAGCAGCGTGTCGTCCCTTTCCCGCCACACTTGCTGCACGAAGTGCAAGCTGGCGCGATTGAGTTCAAGTACGTGCGCGGTCACCCGCAATTCATCGTCCAGCCGCGCCGGCGCGTGGTAGCGCGCTTCGCTGGAATGGACCACGAACAGCAGGTTGTCGTCAGCCAGTTGCGACTGGGAAAAGCCCAGGTGCCGCAAGCGTTCGGTGCGCGCGCGCTCCATGAATTTCAGGTAGTTGACGTAATACACCACGCCACCGGCATCGGTATCTTCGTAATAGACGCGACAACGGTGTGTGAACGGTTCCAGGCCTTTTTGCGCGCGCATACTCTAGTGCTTACTCCTCGGCTTGCCAATCCGCTCTGGCAACTGTTTTTCAACATTCATGTCCAGGTGCCAACGCCCCCGCTGCATGCCAGCGGTAGGACCACGAAAAGCGTGTTTCGATCTGTCATTCATCACCCGGCTCGGAAAAATCCGCGCCCTCCCCCAACCGCCCGGGAACATTCAGGCCGAAGTGCAGGTAGGCGTGCCGAGTCACCACACGGCCACGGGGGGTGCGCATGATGTAGCCCTGCTGGATGAGATAGGGCTCGAGCACGTCCTCGATGGTGTGACGTTCTTCGCTGATGGCGGCGGCAAGGTTGTCGACACCGACCGGGCCACCGTCGAACTTCTCGATCATGGTCAGCAGCAGGCGCCTGTCGGAATGGTCGAAGCCGCGCTCATCGACGTCCAGCAGGTTGAGCGCCATGTCGGCCACGGCCTTGGTGATCTGGCCTTTGCCGCGCACCTCGGCGTAGTCGCGTACCCGCCGCAGCAAGCGGTTGGCAATGCGCGGCGTGCCACGGGCACGGCGTGCGATCTCGTAGGCACCGAGGTCCTCGATGACCAGCCCCAGGATGTTGGCCGAACGGCTGACGATGGTGGCCAGGTCCTTGTCGCTGTAGAACTCCAGCCGCTGCACGATACCGAAACGATCGCGCAGCGGGTTGGTGAGCATGCCGGCGCGCGTCGTGGCCCCGACCAGTGTGAAAGGTGGCAGGTCGAGCTTGATCGAGCGGGCCGCCGGGCCTTCGCCGATCATGATGTCGAGCTGGAAGTCTTCCATGGCTGGGTAGAGCACTTCTTCGACGATCGGCGACAGCCGGTGGATCTCATCGATGAAGAGCACGTCATGAGGCTCAAGGTTGGTCAGCATGGCGGCCAAGTCGCCAGGGCGCTCGAGAATCGGCCCCGAGGTGCTTTTGACCGACACACCCATTTCGTGGGCGATGATGTTGGCCAGGGTGGTCTTGCCCAGGCCTGGCGGCCCGAAGATCAGGGTGTGGTCGAGCGACTCGCTGCGCCCACGCGCCGCCTGGATGAACAACGCCATCTGCTCGCGCACCACGGGCTGGCCGATGTACTCCTCCAGCCGCAATGGCCGGATGGCGCGATCCTGGACTTCTTCGCGGTCGCGGCCACTGGCAGCGATCAGGCGGTCGGCTTCGATCACTTGGTAATCATCCCCTTGAGGCTGCGACGAATCAGCTCTTCACTGGAAAGCCCCGACTTGTCCTTGATCGCGCCGATGGCCTTGCTCGCTTCCTGAGGCTTGTAGCCCAGGGATACCAGGGCGCTGACCGCATCCGCCTCGGCGCTGGACTCGCTGGCGGCCGGCAGTGGGCCATCGGACACCAGCGTGAACATGGCCGGTGACGTTTCCCAGGCCTTGAAGCGGTCCTTGAGCTCGACCAGCAGGCGCTCTGCTGTTTTTTTGCCTACGCCGGGTACGCGTACCAACACCGAGGCGTCCTGGGCCTGCACGCAGCGCACCAGCTCATCGATCTCGAGCCCGGACATCAGTGCCAGGGCCAGCTTGGGGCCTACACCGTTGAGCCGAATGAGTTCGCGGAACAATTCGCGCTCGCGCTTTTCGGCAAAGCCATAGAGCAGGTGGGCGTCTTCGCGCACCACAAGGTGTGTGTGCACTGTCACCGGTTCGCCGACCTTGGGCAGGCGATAAAGCGTCGTCATGGGGACTTCCAGTTCGTAGCCCACGCCATTGACGTCGATGATGAGGTGCGGCGGCTGCTTTTCCGCCAGGGTGCCGCGCAAACGTCCGATCACGTTTCGATCCTTTTCACGGGGAGCTGCTCGATGGCCGCTCAACCCTATCAGCAAATACGGCAGGCGGACGCTCCACCTGCACAAAATGTGTATCAGCGCATGAAGCGCTTACAGACGCAAGCGCCCACCGCGCCGACGCGCCGTCGACAGCCCATGGGGCACCAGACTCGAACGGGTGTGGGCATGGCACAAGGCGATGGCCAGCGCGTCGGAAGCATCGATCTGGGGCTTCTGGGTCAGCTTGAGCAGGTGCATGACCATCATCATCACCTGGTCCTTGTTCGCCCCGCCGGTACCGGCCACCGCCTGCTTGACCTGAGTGGCGCTGTACTCGGCGATTTCCAAGCCTGCTTCAGCCGCGGCGACGATGGCCGCGCCTCGGGCTTGTCCCAGTTTGAGGGCGGAATCGGCGTTGCGGGCCATGAACACCCGCTCGATACCCATGGTCACCGGGCCGTGCTGGCCGATGACTTCGCTGACCCCCCGAAACACGATCTGCAAGCGCTCGTGCAGTTCACCACTGCCTGTGCGGATGCAGCCTGAGGCCACGTACTCGCAACCACGTGCGGTCTGGCGGACGACGCCATAACCTGTGATGCGCGAGCCGGGGTCGATACCTAGAATCAGAGTCATAGCGCCTGTCGTTGAAGTGAAGCGGTGTGCAAACAGTACAGGCCCTTTCGCAGATCAACCCCCTGGCCAGGTCGCATGTGTCGCCACCTGTACCACGGGTGCCCTGCGAAAGGGCCTGTACGACGCCCGGAAGCGTCAGTATGGCGCGCCGGAAAGCCCTCAGCCGAGGTTTTCCATGATCTCGTCGGAAATCTGCGCATTGGAGTAGACGTTCTGTACGTCGTCCAGGTCTTCGAGCATGTCGATCAGCTTGAGTACCTTCTCGGCGCCCTCCTGATCAAGTTCGGCGCTGGTGGTCGGCTGCATCACGATTTCGGCGTCGGCCGCCTTGAAACCGGCCTCTTCCAAGGCATTGCGCACGGCGTAGAAGCTGTTGAACGAGGTGAACACGTCAAACGAGCCGTCCTCGTGGGCCACCACGTCGTCGGCATCGGCCTCCATCGCCGCCTCCATCAAGGCATCCTCCTCCAGGCCCGGTGCAAAACTGATCTGCCCCTTGCGCTCGAACAGGTAGGCGACCGAGCCATCGGTGCCCAGGTTGCCCCCGCACTTGGTAAAGGCATGGCGCACGGCTGCAGCTGTGCGGTTGCGGTTATCGGTCATGGCCTCGACCATGATCGCTACACCGCCCGGCCCGTAACCTTCATAGGTGAGCTCTTCGACGTTGTCGCTTTCGTTCGTGCCGGCGCCACGGGCCACTGCGCGATCGATGATATCGCGGCTCATGTTGGCGCCCAGGGCCTTGTCCAGCGCCAGGCGCAGGCGCGGGTTGGAGGCAGGGTCCGGGCCGCCTTGCTTGGCAGCGACTGTCAGCTCGCGGATCCACTTGGTGAATACCTTGCCCCTCTTGGCATCCTGGCGCTCTTTGCGGTGCTTGATGTTCGCCCACTTGGAATGACCCGCCATAACGACTCCCGATCCGTGTAACAGAAACAGGTTCCGCCCCGAAGGGCGGAACGTGGAAAGACTGCGCCAAAGCGCGTGGGCGCAACCGCCGGCTGCGCCCGGGCCGATTACTCGACCTTGGTCTGCTCGCGCAGACGGATGTGCAGCTCACGCAATGCCTTGGCATCGACCATGCCCGGCGCCTGGGTCATGACACACGCGGCGCTCTGGGTTTTCGGGAAGGCAATCACTTCACGAATCGACTGGGCGCCGGTCATCAGCATGACCAGGCGATCCAGGCCGAAGGCCAGGCCACCGTGAGGCGGTGCACCGAACTTCAGGGCATCGAGCAGGAAGCCGAACTTCTCTTCCTGTTCCGCCGCCTCGATACCCAGCAGGCGGAACACGGCCTGCTGCATTTCCTTGCGGTGGATACGGATCGAGCCGCCACCGAGTTCGGTGCCGTTGAGCACCATGTCATAGGCACGGGACAGGGCCGTGGCCGGGTTGGCTTCCAGTTCCTCGGGCGTGCACTTGGGCGCGGTGAACGGGTGGTGCAGCGCGGTGAAGCTGCCGTCTTCGTTTTCTTCGAACATGGGGAAATCGACGACCCACATCGGCGCCCACTCGCAGGTGAACAGTTCGAAGTCGTGACCCAGACGAATACGCAGGGCGCCCAGCGCTTCGCTGACCACCTTGAACTTGTCGGCACCGAAGAACACGATGTCGCCGTCAACGGCGCCCACGCGGTCGAGGATGGTGTTGAGATTGGCCTCGGGGATGTTCTTGACGATCGGCGACTGCAGACCTTCAACGCCCTTGGCACGCTCGTTGACCTTGATGTAGGCAAGGCCACGGGCACCGTAGATGCCGACGAACTTGGTGTATTCGTCGATCTTGCTGCGCGGCATGCTGGCGCCGCCTGGCAGGCGCAGCGCGGTGACGCGGCATTTAGGATCGTTGGCGGGGCCGGCGAATACCTTGAAGTCCACGTCCTTGAGCTGGTCGGCGACGTCAACCAGCTCCAGCGGGATGCGCAGGTCTGGCTTGTCGGAGCCATAGCGACGCATGGCTTCCTCGAAGGTCATGTGCGGGAATTCGCCGAATTCCAGGTCCAGCACTTCCTTGAACAGCTTGCGGATCATGCTCTCGGTCAGGCCCATGATCTCGGACTCGTCCAGGAAGCTGGTCTCGATGTCGATCTGGGTGAATTCCGGCTGGCGATCGGCACGCAGGTCTTCGTCGCGGAAGCACTTGGCAATCTGGTAGTAACGATCGAAACCGGCGACCATCAGCAACTGCTTGAACAGCTGCGGCGACTGCGGCAGGGCGAAGAAGCTACCGGCGTGGGTACGGCTTGGCACCAGGTAGTCGCGCGCGCCTTCAGGGGTGGCGCGGGTCAGGATCGGCGTTTCCACGTCGAGGAAGCCGTTTTCGTCGAGAAAGCGTCGAATGCTGCTGGTGATGCGCGAACGCAGGCGCAGCTTGTCGGCCATCTCAGGGCGACGCAGGTCGATGAAGCGGTAGCGCAGACGCGTTTCTTCACCAACGTCGGAGTATTCGTTCAGCGGGAACGGCGGGGTTTCGGCTTCGTTCAGCACATTGAGCTGGTAGCCGAGGATTTCGATGGCACCGGAGGCCATGTTGCTGTTCACCGCACCTTCCGGGCGACGGCGGACCTTGCCGGTGATCTGCACGACATACTCGCTGCGCACACGGTCTGCTGCGGCGAAGGTGTCGGCGCGATCCGGATCGAAAACGACCTGGGCCATGCCCTCGCGGTCACGGATGTCGAGGAAGATCACCCCGCCGTGGTCCCGGCGACGATGGACCCAGCCGCAAAGGGTGACTTCCTGGCCGTCCAGGCTCTCGTTCAGTTGGCCGCAATAATGGCTGCGCATCATGATGGTGGTTTCGCTTCTCGTGATTCGTGTATTCGATGGAGGCCTTGGCCGCCCGGAGGGCTAATACTGCAAGACCCGGTCATAGCATTCAACTCAGTCGGCCTTGTCGCCGCCTGCCAGATTCTTTTTCGCACCGGTCTTGAAGTCGGTTTCGTACCAGCCGTTACCGCTCAGGCGAAAGCCGGGTACCGACAGCAGTTTCTTCATCGCCGGCGCCTGGCAGGCCGGGCAATCGGTGAGCGGCGCGGCGCTGATTTTCTGCAGCACTTCCATACGGTGCTCGCAGGACGCACATTGATAGTCGTAAAGGGGCATGGATGTCTCTCGTCAACCATAACGCTGGCTGCCTGGGCAGCAAAAGGCGGGATTATATATGGTTAACCAGCGCTGCGCAGCCCGCCGGGCAATCAGTGCGACGTCGGTGGCTGCTGCAACCAGGCAACGCAGATCACCCGTATCAGCCCGCTGAAGTTGCGCACGCCCCCCTGGCGCAGGTGCACCTCACGGTCGACGTAGGACAACACCGCACTGACCGAGCACTGGTTGGCAGCGGCAATGCGCTCGAGGATACCCCAATACACGGCTTCAAGGCGCAGACAGGTGGAAAAACCATTGAGCCGCACCGAGCGGGAAACAGGCTGGGTCTGCAACATGTCGAAATCTGCCGTGAATGGGTCGACGCATTGTTTGCCGGGCCAGCGCCCCTGACCTGCCGTCCGCTTGCCAGACTGAGCCATCTGCACACCTCCTGATGATTGAACCAAGGGGTGTATCAAGCGCCGAACGCGCCAGTGCAGAGCAGCGGCAAACCCTTCCCGCACAGAAACCGGCAGGCCGGCCCAGTCACCCTGGGCAGGCCTGCCGGCACGGTCCGGCTATTTCTCGTCGAGCAACACGCGCAGCATCCATGCAGTCTTTTCGTGGACCTGCATGCGCTGGGTCAGCAGATCGGCGGTGGGTTCATCGCTGACCTTGTCAACCGCTGGGAAGATACTGCGGGCGGTGCGCACTACCGCTTCCTGCCCTTGCACCAGTTGCCGGATCATCTCGTCGGCTGGGGGAACCCCCTGCTCTTCCTTGATCGAAGAGTGCTTGGCGTAGAACGCGTAGGACCCAGGCGCCGGGAACCCCAGGGCGCGGATGCGCTCGGCAATGGCGTCCACCGCCAGCGCCAGCTCGTTGTACTGCTCCTCGAACATCAGGTGCAGCGTACGGAACGAGGGCCCGGTGACGTTCCAATGGAAGTTGTGGGTTTTCAGATACAGCACGTAGGTATCTGAAAGCAGGCGGGAAAGCCCATCGACGATGGACTTGCGATCTTCTTCACTGATGCCGATATCGATTGCCATGATGCTCCCCTTCGGAAAACGTGAAACCCAAGCGGGTGCCGACCACTTTAGCAACACTCTGAGCGCCGCGCCTCTGTCAGGTGGCCGCAGGCACAGGGCGCCGGGTGCAGTTTGAGTAGCCTGCAGGTTTACGGTTAAATAGGCAGCGTGCCATTCGTGCGGACTGCAATTGCCGAATGCATAGGCTGAAGGCCACGTGTTCGCGCCAACACTTCATGCGCACCGGGCCGTCAGCTCTTCCCGTGATCAGCTTCAATCAATGTGAGCCAATCCCATGTTCAAGATCGTCCACCTGGTGACAGGCGCGGCAGCCTTGCTGCTAGCGTTCATACCCAGTCTTAAAACCGAGGCAACGCCTTTCCTGCAACAACCCGACGCGGTCTACCTGGCCCTGTTCGGCTTGCTCAACCTGATCCTGGCGCCTGTCCTGCCGCTGTACTACCGAGGTGCCAGGCAGCAGCTGCAATACCTGGCCTGCGCCCTGCTGGTGGTGGCCGTGGTGCTGCAGACCCTTACCGTGCTGGCTCGACCGGAGCTTGGCAACCTCGCGGCGCTGGTGTGCGCCGCTCTGGCCGTGGTCCTGCACCTGGGCGCAGGCTTTGCCCAGGGCACGCGCAAGGTACGCAGCAGCCAACAGCCACTGACGGAGGCCGGCAACCGAGATATGGGCACGGTCAAGTGGTTCAATACGTCCAAGGGGTTCGGGTTCATTTCCAGGGACTCAGGCGATGACATCTTCGTGCACTTTCGCGCCATCCGCGGCGAGGGCCATCGCGTCCTGGTAGAGGGTCAACGCGTCGAGTTCTCGGTCATGCACCGCGACAAGGGCCTGCAGGCCGAGGATGTGGTCCCCGTCACGCGCCGCTGACAGGCGAGCAGGCTTCAACACGTTGAAACCAGGCCTGTCGCTTCGCCCATGGGTGCGACAGGCCTGAGGACCAGATGATCAATAGTGAGGCGGCGGCGCCTCTTCACCCTCGCTGCCATACTGACCTGCTATCTCTTCGTAACGTTTGATCAACTCGGCCATCTGCAACTGCAGCCGCTCGATCACGCGCCCTTGCTCGACCACCACATCGTTGAGCGCCTGCAGGGTGTCGTCCTGGAATGCCTGGCGCGTTTCCAGCTCGATCATTCTCGGCTCAAGCGACATCGGCGGCCTCCTGGAAACCTTCGAGGTGTAGATTTCGTACGCGGGCGCGTATCGCCTGTACTTGTGCGTCGGTATAGGCCACGGCCGGGCATTTGCCCCAGACCGGTGCAGGCCAGGCCACATCATCGTGCTGGCGAACGATCACGTGCATGTGCATTTGGCTGACCACATTGCCCAGCGTCGCCACGTTCATCTTGTCAGCCCCGTAGCTGCGCTTGAGCGCCTCGGCAAGCTGCGTGGTTTCCTGCCAGAGCAGGTGCTGGTCATCCAGGCTCAGGTCGAACAGTTCGCTGACCTCGGCACGGCGCGGCACCAGGATGAACCAGGGGTAGTTGGCATCTCGGCTCAGCAGCAACTGGCACAGGGCGAAATCGCCCAGCACCCAAGTGTCCTGCTGCAAGCGTGGATCAAGAACGAACACGGCGTACCTCCTTCAGGCAAAGCGACCCGCACGGGTGGCGGTAAAAACGGCAGCAAGGATACCTTGCGCAATTGCGGTAACACAGCGCTACTTTTCGCACCAATAAGGTGCTTCGCCACGTCAACTGACTCCCTAGCCCACCACAATTGACACCGCATTAACATGTTGCGGTAACACATTGACTTTGATAGCAAGCTAGCCAACTGAATAGCCCGGCCGGGCGGGCTTGAGGTGCAGTCCGACCAACCCCCGTGTTTACGGCGGTTGAAACGAATTCCTGAAAATTTTGTGAAAAATTCATCAATGCCAGCCCAAGTTGAGCACGCTTGTTGCATTGCCTTCACCCCAAGTCGGCATGCTCTCTAAAACACCTGCACACCGGGCGTCACCACCCTCGGATGCGACGCTGAACTGCCCGACAGCGACACGGCCAAAAAGTTCCATCAAGAGTGCTTTACGCCATATCGCCAACGACCTTCAGCGTGCTATACATTTTCGCCGACATAACAAGAAAGAGCTGCACCCTATAACTAGAACACCTGGATGCAGCGGTACTCTTCCTAAAAAAACCAAAGGAGCAAGTCACGATGCGCGTGATGAAGTGGAGCATGATCGCCCTGGCCGTTTCGGCGGGGTCCTCGCAGATGGCACTGGCCTCTTCGCAGGATGAGTCCAAAGGTTTCATTGAAGACAGCAAGCTGAGCGTCAAAACTCGCATGCTGTATTTCAGCCGTGATTTCCGCAACAACGAAGGCGGCCAGAGCCGCCGTGAAGAAACCGGCCTCGGCTTCGTGGGTACTTATGAGTCGGGCTTCACCCAGGGCACCGTGGGCGTGGGTATCGACGCCATTGGTATGCTCGGCCTGAAACTGGACAGCGGCAAGGGCCGTGCTGGCACCGGCCTGTTCCCGAACGGCTCGGACGGCCGTGCACAGGATGACTACTCCAAGGGTGGCGGCGCGGTTAAATTCCGTATCTCCGACACCGTACTGAAAGTCGGCGACCAGTTCACTGCCCTGCCAGTGTTCGCCACCGACGACAGCCGCCTGCTGCCGGAAATCGCCCAGGGCGCGTTGCTGACCAGCAACGACATCAAGGGCCTGACCCTGCACGCGGGTCGCTTCACCAGCCTGACCGGTCAGGAACAGACCAACCGTGACAGCCTGCGCCTGAAAGAAGCCGACGTATTCGGCGGCACCTATGCCTTCACCGACAGCCTGTCCACCAGCCTGTACTACTCCAAGGTCGAAGACTACTGGCGCAAATACTACGCCAACGTCAACTGGGCGCTGCCGCTGTCGGACAAGCAAGGCCTGGTGTTCGACTTCAACTTCTATGACACCAAGAGCGACGGCCAAGGCCTGCAGCGCGCCGAAAAAGACGGCGTGACCAAGCTCGACAACCGTGCGTTCAGCCTGTCCGGTGCGTACAACATCGGCGCCCATACCTTCACCCTGGCCTACCAGAAAGTGACCGGCGACGGCGACTATGGCTACGGCGTCGACGGTGGCGGCACCGTGTTCCTGGCCAACTCCGTGGCCCGTTCCGACTTCAACGCCGAAGGCGAGAAGTCCTGGCAGGCTCGCTACGACCTGAACTTCGCCGAGTACGGCATTCCAGGCCTGAGCTTCATGACCCGCTACGTGCGTGGCAGCGGCGCCGACACCGGCACCACCAGCAACGGCAAGGAATGGGAACGCGACATCGACATCAAGTACGTGATGCAAGAGGGCCCTGCCAAGGACCTGAGCTTCCGCGTTCGTCAAGCCACCTACCGTTCTTCCGATGGCGTCTACTACGGCTCCCCATCGCTGGACGAGCTGCGCCTGATCGTGGAGTACCCGCTGAGCATCCTGTAAGCCTGGCTTGCAACGCTGCGCACCTGAAAAGCCCGGCCACCGCGCCGTAATGCAGTTCACTTAGGGCCGCTTCGCAGCCCATCGCGGCACAAGGCCGCTCCCACACTGACCGCGTGATGCCCTAGTTGGGGTACTCACAGGGCTTGTAGGAGCGGCCTTGTGCCGCGATGGGCCGTGAAACGGCCCCAGCGGTATTGAGTGAACAGCCTTACGGCGACCGTGCCGGGCTTTTTCTTGGCTGACAAGCAGGACGCCCTGGGGCATCCTGTACGCCTTGGCTTCACCCCCGTACAATGCGGGGCTATTTCAACGTCTTAGGCAATCGACACGGCTAACCATGCGCACCAGTCAATATTTGCTCGCCACCCAAAAAGAAACCCCTGCCGACGCAGTGGTCATCAGCCATCAGCTCATGCTGCGTGCCGGCATGATCCGCAAACTGGCTTCGGGCCTATACACCTGGCTGCCGATGGGCCTGCGGGTAATGCGCAAGGTCGAGAACGTGGTGCGCGAGGAAATGAACGCCGCCGGTGCCCTTGAAGTGCTCATGCCCAGCATCCAGCCTGCCGAACTGTGGCAGGAGTCCGGCCGCTGGGAGCAGTACGGCCCCGAGCTGCTGCGGGTCAAGGACCGGCATCAGCGCGATTTCTGCGTGGGCCCAACCCACGAAGAGGTCATCACCGACCTGGCGCGCAACGAGCTGTCGAGCTACAAGCAGCTGCCGTTGAACATGTACCAGATCCAAACCAAATTCCGCGATGAAATCCGCCCGCGCTTCGGCCTGATGCGTGGTCGCGAGTTCATCATGAAAGACGCCTACTCCTTCCATGCCGACCAGGCTTCCCTTCAGGAAACCTATGACCGCATGCACCAGGCGTACACCAATGTGTTCACCCGCCTGGGGCTGGATTTCCGTCCGGTGCAGGCCGACACCGGTTCCATTGGTGGCAGCTACTCCCATGAATTCCACGTCCTGGCGCAGTCCGGTGAGGACGATGTGATCTTCAGCGATAGCTCCGACTATGCTGCCAATATCGAAAAGGCCGAGGCCGTGCCGCGCGAAACCGTGCGCCCTGCTCCAACCGAAGAGCTGCGCCTGGTCGATACGCCCGATGCCAAGACCATCGCCCAGCTGGTCGAAAACTTCGGTCTGCCGATCGAAAAGACCGTCAAGACCTTGATCGTACGCGGCGCCGAGGAAGGCAAGCTGGTCGCCCTGATCGTGCGCGGCGATCACGAGCTCAACGAAATCAAGGCCGCCAAGCTGGAACAGGTGGCTGACCCCCTGGTCATGGCCACCGATGCCGAACTGCGCGAGGCCATCGGTGCTGGGGCAGGCTCGCTGGGCCCGCTGAACCTGCCGCTCGAGTGCGTGATCGACCGTTCGGTCGCCCTGATGAGCGACTTCGGTATCGGTGCCAATATCGACGACAAGCACTATTTCGGGGTCAACTGGGAGCGTGACTTGCCAGTGCCCCAAGTGGCCGACCTGCGCAACGTGGTCGAAGGCGACCCGAGCCCCGATGGCCAGGGTACCCTGGTCATCAAGCGTGGCATCGAGGTGGGTCACATCTTCCAGCTGGGTACCAAGTACAGCGAAGCCCTCAAGTGCCAGGTTCTGGGCGAAAACGGCAAGCCGGTCATGCTGTCCATGGGCTGCTATGGCATCGGCGTATCCCGCGTGGTAGCGGCTGCTATCGAGCAGAACCACGATGAGAAAGGCATCATCTGGAACGACGCCCTGGCGCCCTTCCAGATTGCCCTGGTACCCCTGCGCTATGAAACCGACGTGGTTCGCGAAGCGACCGACAAGCTGTATGCCGAGCTGACGGCGGCAGGTTACGAAGTACTGCTCGACGACCGCGACAAGAAGACCAGCCCCGGCATCAAGTTTGCCGACATGGAGCTGATCGGCATTCCACATCGCATCGTCGTCAGTGATCGCAGCCTGGCCGATGGCAACCTGGAATACAAACACCGTACCGAGCAGGATGCCCAGGTGTTGCCACTCGAAGAAGTGCTGACCTTCCTGCAGGCCCGCGTTCGCCGCTGATAATCAATGCACGAGTGATCATGTCCAAGCGAAGTACCTATAAGCTCAAGGGCGCCGCACTGTGCGGCGCCCTGCTCGTCAGCGGCTGCGCCAACCAGATGCCCCAGCGCAGCGACCACGAGGAGCGCGTCGAGCGCAAACTGCTCGAACACACCCTGCAGATCGACGTTGGCGAGCCGAAGGTGATGGAGCTGCCGCAACGACGTGTACGCGTACATGAGCAGAAGCGTTTCGAGGTCACCGAGTTCGAGGTGACGCGCCACTACGACCGCTACACGCCTTACCAACCCTGGCGGGAAATCTACGAGATTCCGCTGGGCGCCGTGGCGGTTGTAGCAGGCGTGGGTGCCAACGTGGTCAACGTCTTCGCCTTGGGCAACCTGCCCCAGAGCATTACCCACGATTGGCTCAGTTATGGCGTGGACGGCCTTAATCCGTTCATGAACGTGCCTTCCAACGGCCGCGCCCAGCAGAACCTGGCAGGTATCAGCGAAGTGCAGAAAGCCAAGCGCGAAGAGGCCACGAGCATGCCGTGGAGCGAGCGCCTGGTGGAGGTCAAGGCCGGCAAGAACACTTATGAGCTGACCACCGACCGTGCGGGCATCCTGCGCCTGAACCTGCTCGACAGCCCCTTCTCGGAGCAGAACCTCAACCATGTCGGCACCTTGCATCTGCAAGTGGTCGATGAGGACAACGCCGTGCGCGGTGACGCCAGTTTGTTGATCAGCGCCACGCTGCGCAACAAGTTGCGCGAAGCTCACGAGCTGATTTTCGACGACCTCGAAGATGATGAGGTGAGCCAGTGGGTGCACCGAGTCAAGCGGCTGTCCGAGCTGGGCCTCGAGGAGGAAGCCAGTGAGTTGGAGCAGAGCCTGATCGAGCTGACGCGCAACGATCCCGAGTTGCAACAGGAGTTCTTGCAGTCCCTGACCAAGGCCACTGGCCGGCTGGTGGCTGATCCAGGGCATTGACGCCCGCCTGTGACTGACCCGCGCTGGACCCGTGAGGGGCTCAACGCGGGCAACTGAGCACTTTTCTTGCGAGCTATAGCGGCGGAAAAAGCTCCAGCTGTTCATGCGCACCGCGCAAGTCCCGCAATCTCACCCCTACACCTAGCAATCGCACAGGTTTACCACCGCGCGCGAACGCTTGCGCCACCAGCTGCCGGTAACTGTCCAAGTCCCTGCCGGCGCCTGCTTGCTCAAGGGTGGTCTGGGTAAAGTCATGGAACTTGACCTTGACGAAAGGCTTTTCCGGCCGGTAGGTGCTGTCCATCCGCTCGATGCGCTCGTTCAGGCTCTGCAGCAATTCCGGCAACCGTGCCAGGCAACTGGGCAAATCCGGCAGGTCGGTGTCGTAGGTATTCTCGACGCTGACCGACTGCCGCCGGCTGTCGTTTTGAACCACGCGATCATCGATACCACGCGCCAGTCCCCACAACCGCTCGCCAAAGGTGCCGAACTCTCGCACCAGCGCCAGGCGAGACCATTCACGCAACTGCGAGCAGGTCTCGATCCCCAGGCGGGTCAGCTTATCTGCTGTGACCTTGCCCACACCGTGCAGACGGGTGACCGGCAGCGTCGCCACGAACGCTTCTATTTCATCAGGCCTGATCACGAACAGGCCATTGGGCTTTCGCCAGTCGCTGGCGATCTTGGCAAGAAACTTGTTGGGCGCCACCCCGGCCGAGACGGTGATATGCAGGGTACGGGCCACGCGCCGACGGATGTCCTCGGCGATGCGTGTAGCGCTGCCGGCATACCATTGGCTTTCGCTGACATCCAGGTAGGCCTCGTCCAAGGACAGCGGCTCGATCAGGTCGGTGTAGTCACGAAAGATGGCATGTATCTCTCGAGAAGCCTCACGGTAAGCCTCGAAGCGAGGCTTGACGATCAACAGGTCCGGGCACAACTTGAGGGCGTGACGGGACGACATCGCGGAACGTACCCCGTAGGCACGCGCTTCATAATTGCATGTGGCGATGACCCCACGCCTTTCGGCCGACCCGCCCACTGCCATGGGGCGACCTGCAAGACGAGGGTCGTCGCGCATTTCGATGGCAGCATAAAAGCAGTCGCAGTCGACGTGAATGATCTTGCGCAGGGACATGGATGACCATAGGCACTGTAAATTCATACAGATAATAGCGCATGGTTTGGTGTTCAAACAGCATGGACATAGGTTAGACAGCGCCGGCGTTCACCGTAGGCGCGCTACCCCAGCCCACGTGCTACAAGGCTAAAGGTCTGAACAAAAAGGGCTTTTCACACTATTTGCTTGACACGGGGAAACAAATCCGTAGAATTCGATCTCACAGGCGCGGGATGGAGCAGCCTGGTAGCTCGTCGGGCTCATAACCCGAAGGTCGTCGGTTCAAATCCGGCTCCCGCAACCAGATTCGAGAAAAGGCCACTGTTAACGCAGTGGCCTTTTTCTTTGCGCGCGTGCAAAGCAATTCGAAAAAACCTCGTTAAATCAATGAGTAGCACTTGACACCACCTGCTAAGACTGTAGAATCCACCCCACAGACGCGGGATGGAGCAGTCTGGTAGCTCGTCGGGCTCATAACCCGAAGGTCGTCGGTTCAAATCCGGCTCCCGCAACCAACTTCAAGAAAAGGCCACTGTTAACGCAGTGGCCTTTTTCTTTGCCTGTCATACGGCGGCAGGATTAGCACGGATGCGCCCTGCCCTGTTCGAGTGTTGGCCGCGCGCTTCATTGAACACTTGACATCAATGGACTTCGCTGTACAATGCGCACCATCTGACGCGGGATGGAGCAGTCTGGTAGCTCGTCGGGCTCATAACCCGAAGGTCGTCGGTTCAAATCCGGCTCCCGCAACCATATTCGTCAGAACAAACCCCGCACGTAGCGATACGCGCGGGGTTTTTCGTTTCTACCTCCCTTACTTGCAAGCGATGCCTGCATGCCTTGGCGCACCCCCGATTAGCGGCTGGCGCTGCCCTTGCGTGGATGAACTATCTTTAACCCCTGCCGGGCTGTTATGCGCCCATGGCCGGAGTAATATTGGATACGTTTTCCAAAGGGACTTTCACTTGGCCGCGCCTCTTCTTCACCTCGTGCCTGACGCCCGGGGTAATTCATGACCGCTCAGAACCCTGAACCTACGGTGCCGCTGGCCACAGCGTTGCCCGGAGCCGTGCAGCGCCTGCCCTTGCTTGAACGGATAAGCCGCTATCGTCAGCCGATCGGGCTGGCGGTGACGCTGGTGCTGTTCACCATGGCCTTGATCGCCTGCCGCCACCTGCTGAGCGAGCTGGACATCTATGCCTTGCACGATGCCATGCTCGAAGTGCCGGTGCAGTCACTGCTTGGCGCGCTGCTGGCGACCGTGATCGGATTCGTGATTCTGCTGGGCTACGAGTGGTCAGCCAGCCGCTACGCTGGGGTCAAGCTACCTGCGCGAACGTTGATACTGGGCGGTTTCAGCGCCTTCGCCATCGGCAATGCCATCGGCCTGTCCATGCTGTCGGGCGGCTCGGTGCGCTACCGGCTGTATGCACGCCAAGGCGTGGGTGCGGGCGAGGTAGCGCGCATGACCGTCTTCGCGAGCCTTTCACTGGGTTGTGCACTGCCGCCGCTCGCAGCATTGGCCACCCTTAGCAATCTGCCCGCCGCTTCGGCTGCCCTGCGGTTGCCGCAAGGCTTGCTGGCCGGCATCGCGGTTGCCGTCCTGGCCGCCTGCGCACTGTTGGCGGTAGGCCTGTACCGCAAGCGGCTGGCCGAGCAGCCAGTGCCTGACAACCTGCTGGTGCAACTGGGTCGGCGTACGCTGCGACTGCCCGGCGCCCGGCTTACTGGCCTGCAGCTGCTGATCACGGCACTGGACGTCGCCGCCGCCGCTACCGTGCTCTACCTGCTGCTGCCCGAAGCACCCCCGTTCGGTGCCTTCGTACTGGTCTACCTCCTGGCGCTGGCCGCGGGCGTGCTCAGCCATGTACCGGGTGGCGTTGGTGTGTTCGAGGCCATCCTGCTGGCCGCCTTCGCCGATCAATTGGGCGCTGCGCCATTGGCGGCCGCGTTGCTGTTGTACCGCATCATCTATGTGGTGCTGCCGCTTCTGCTGGCCTGCGTGCTGCTGCTGGCCAACGAAGCCCGGCGCTTGCTGTTCGCGCGGCAGGCCATGAAGGCTGCCTCCGGGCTGGCAGCGCCTATCCTGGCCATCATGGTATTTCTCTCCGGGGTGGTACTGCTGTTTTCCGGCGCCACGCCCGAGATCGATACCCGCCTTGAGCACATGGGCTTTCTGATCCCTCATCGGCTGATCGATGCCTCCCACTTCGGCGCCAGCCTGATCGGCGTACTGTGCCTGCTGCTGGCCCAAGGCCTGCGTCGGCGCCTGTCGGCCGCGTGGCTGCTGACCACGGTGCTGTTGCTGGTGGGTGCATTGCTCTCGCTGCTCAAGGGGTTCGACTGGGAAGAAGCCTGCCTGCTGACCTTCACCGCCGCGCTCCTGGCCTTGTTCCGCCGCTCGTTCTATCGGCCCAGCCGTTTGATGGAGCTGCCGTTTTCGCCGGTGTACCTGGTGGCCAGCGCCTGCGCGGTGGGCGCCTCGGTGTGGCTGCTGTTGTTCGCCTACCAGGATGTGCCCTACAGCCATCAGCTGTGGTGGCAGTTCACCCTGGACGCCGATGCCCCCCGTGGGCTGCGTGCGGCGATGGGCAGTGCCTTGCTGCTCGCAGCGCTGGCGCTGACCTGGCTGCTGCGCACCGCACCGCCGGTGATCCACCTGCCCGATGAAGCCGAA
This sequence comes from Pseudomonas sp. DE0157, assembly GCF_007678615.1. Classification (NCBI taxonomy): domain Bacteria; kingdom Pseudomonadati; phylum Pseudomonadota; class Gammaproteobacteria; order Pseudomonadales; family Pseudomonadaceae; genus Pseudomonas; species Pseudomonas sp. DE0157. Next base: position 43,753 of record NZ_VEJN01000005.1, on the reverse strand, counting down.
TTGCAACGTGCCCATCGCATTCTGCAGGCATCCGACCAGCCCGATGGCGGCCTGGCCCTGACCGGCGACAAGGCGCTGCTGTTCCATCCCAGGGACAACGCGTTCCTGATGTATGCCCGCCGTGGTCGCAGCCTGGTAGCGCTCTACGATCCGATCGGGCCGGCCCAGGAGCGTGCCGAGATGATCTGGCAGTTCCGCGACCTGTGCGACCTGCACCACGCCCGACCGGTGTTTTACCAGGTGCGTGCGCAGAACCTGCCGTTCTACATGGATATCGGCCTGACCGCCTTGAAGCTGGGTGAAGAAGCCCGTGTCGACCTGCGCCGCTTCGACCTCGACGCCAAAGGCAAGGAGATGAAAGACCTGCGCTACACGTGGAATCGAGGCGGCCGTGACGGGCTGAGCCTGGAAATCCATGAGCCAGGCCATGCGCCGCTGGCTGAGCTCAAGGAAATTTCCGATGCATGGCTAAGTGGCAAGAACGTTCGCGAAAAGGGTTTTTCGCTGGGCCGTTTCAGCCCGGATTATCTGCAACATTTCCGTATCGCCCTGATTCGTTTCCAGGGCCAACCTGTGGCCTTTGCCAACCTGCTCGAGACCCACAGCAACGAGTTAGCCAGCCTCGACCTGATGCGCGCACACCCGCAGGCGCCCAAGCTGACCATGGAGTTCATGATGGTCGGCTTGATCCTGCATTACAAAAGCCATGACTACGGCCGCTTCAGCCTGGGCATGGTGCCGCTTTCGGGGCTGCAACCACGGCGCGGTGCGCCCCTGACCCAGCGCCTGGGCTCGATGGTGTTCCGCCGTGGCGAGCAACTCTACAACTTCCAGGGGCTGCGCCGGTTCAAGGACAAGTTCCAGCCCGACTGGGAACCTCGCTACATGGCCGTGCCTGCCGGGCTCGACCCGCTGGTGGCTCTGGCCGACACTGCTGCCCTGATTGCCGGTGGCTTGACTGGATTGGTGAAACGCTGATGACCCGACGCTTTTGGCTTTACCTGTTGCTGACCCTGCTGCTGGCCGCCCTGGCCGGCGCCACGGCGTTCTGGTTCTGGACGCGCCCGGCGCCTGATGCACAGCTTGAGCAACTTCAAATCAACGATGCCAGCATCACCCGCGTCACCCCAGGCGTGCATCCTACTGCCTGGGTGGCGATCGGCGTACCGCAGGACCAGGCCCTGACCCACAAGCAACTGCTGGACCTTGCCCAGGCGGCCGAGGCGCAATTGGTGCAAGTGGTGCTGCCTGCCGGTGATTGCACCAAGCAGCAGCAAGCCATGGACACGGCCCTGGCCCAGTTGCCGAGCAAACCGACCCTGGTTGCCGGCATTGGCCCGGGTGCCACCCAAGCCTGGCGCTGGCTGGCCAGCCAGAACGACGACAAGGCCCGGGCCATTTCCGTGGGCTTTACGGTCGAGCAGCCAGGGTGCCAGGCCCCCTTGCCCAAGACCGCGCCCCACGGCCACTGGAGCGTGGCGTGGAACGATAACCCGGACGATGCCAGTGCGGCCTTCGTGCGCGACCAGAGCAATGCCGAAACCAGCATCAGCGACTATGACATCCACCTGCCGCAGGTGCTCAAGGCACAGCTGACCCAGGCCTTGGTGGGCCAGGATGGCAACGCATTGGCGATCCCCGTGGTCGAGGTACCTGCCGGTCAAACCACCGATACCGTCACGTTGTTCTTGTCCGGCGATGGTGGCTGGCGCGACCTGGACCGCGACGTGGCCGGCGAGATGGCCAAGCTGGGCTATCCGGTGGTGGGCATCGATACCCTGCGCTACTACTGGCAGCACAAGACACCGGAGCAGAGCGCTGCCGACCTGTCCGAACTGATGCATCACTACCGGCAGAAGTGGGGGACCAAGCGTTTCGTGCTGACGGGGTACTCGTTCGGTGCAGACGTACTGCCTGCCATCTACAACCGCCTGCCGGCGGAAGACCAGCAACGGGTGGACGCTGTCATGTTGCTGGCCTTTGCCCGCAGCGGCAGCTTCGAGATCGAAGTCGAAGGCTGGCTGGGCAAGGAAGGTCAAGAGGCACCCACCGGGCCTGAGATGGCCAAGCTGCCGGCTGCGAAAGTGGTGTGTGTGTACGGGGTGGAGGAAAGCGACGAAAGCGGCTGCACCGACAAGACCGCCGTGGGCGAACGCCTGAAACTGCCGGGCGGGCACCACTTCGATGAAAACTACCCGGCCTTGGCCAAGCGGCTGATCGATGAGATCGAGACGCGTCAGGGCAAGTCGAGCGTGGCTGAGCAGAACTGAGGGCTATTGGACGTACAGTTTGCAAGGGCCAGGTCGAGCGCTCGGCACTGATAGCGCGGATCGGGGGTTACCCAGCGCCCTGCATGACCTCATGCCGCGATAAGCTGCACAGCAGCCCCAAGATTTCAGCTTCGCAGCGCATATTGCCGGGGCCGCGCTGCGGCCCATCGCGGCACGAGGGCCGCTCCTACAAAGCCCTGTGAAGCTCCTGACTCAGGCGTTATGCGGTCAGTGTAGGGGCGGCCTCGCCGGGGCGCCGGACCGGCCGCGATGAGCTGCGCAGCAGCCCCAGTACCCTCGCGTCGCCGCAAACATCACCAGGCCCTAGGGGAATCCCCTCAGCCGCTCCCCTACCCTGTTTCAGATCTCAACCTGAGTCCCCAACTCGATCACCCGGTTGAGCGGCAGGTTGAAGAACCTCAAATTGCCGTTGGCATTCTTCAGCAAAAACGCGAACAGGTTGCCTCGCCAGCGCGACATGCCTTCAAGCCTGGAGGCGATCACGGTTTCGCGGCTGAGGAAGTAGGTGGTGCGCATGGGCGTGAAGTCCAGCTCGTCCAGGTGGCAGAGTTTCAGCGCCGCCGGCACGTCCGGCTCATCCATGAAGCCGAAATGCAGCACCACCCTGAAGAAGCCATCGCCATAGGCCTCGACCTCGAAGCGCTCCTGCTCAGGCACGCGGGGTCGATCTTCGCTGAGCACCGTCAGCAACACGACCTGGCTATGCAGCACCTGGTTGTGCAGCATGTTGTGCAGCAATGCATGGGGCACGGCATCCGAGCGCGCGGTGAGAAACACTGCCGTGCCCTCCACCCGATGCGGCGGCTGGATGCGAATACTGCTGATGAACAGCGGCAGTGGCAGCGCCCCTTCGTCTATACGTTCGACGAGAATTTGCTTGCCACGTTTCCAGGTGCTCATCAGCAGGAACAGCACACCGCCCGCCAGCACAGGGAAGGCCCCACCCTGGACGATCTTCGGAACGTTGGCGGCAAAGAACAGCCCATCGACGAACAAGAAGCCGAGCAGGAGCGGCACGGCCAGGACCGGTGGCCACTTCCACAGCAACAACATCACCGCCGCCACCAGAATGGTCGTCATCAACATGGTCCCGGTGACAGCCACGCCATAGGCTGCCGCCAGGGCGCCCGAGGACTCGAAGCCGATCACCAGCAGCACCACGCCCACCATCAACGTCCAGTTGACCGCCGCCACGTAGATTTGCCCTTGCTCGTCACTGGAGGTGTGCTGGATGTGCATACGCGGGATGTAGCCCAGCTGGATAGCCTGTCGGGTGAGCGAGAAGGCGCCGGAGATCACCGCCTGCGACGCAATGACGGTGGCCAGCGTGGCAAGGCCGACCAGCGGCAGCAAGGCCCAGCTAGGGGCCAACAGGTAGAACGGGTTGCGCGCGGCCTCGGGGTTTTGCAGCAGCATGGCGCCCTGGCCGAAGTAGTTGAGCACCAGTGCCGGCAGCACCAGGGCGAACCAGGCCCGTGCGATCGGCTTGCGGCCAAAATGCCCCATGTCGGCGTATAGGGCTTCGGCACCGGTCAGCGCCAGCACCACCGCGCCAAGGATGGCCACCCCCATGCCGGGGTGGACGATGAAGAAATTGACTGCCCAACCGGGGTTGAAGGCGCGCAGCACTTCAGGCGTCTGTGCGATGCCATGAACCCCCAGCGCGGCCAGCACCATGAACCAGATGACCATGACCGGGCCGAACAGCTTGCCGATCTTTTCAGTGCCATGGCGCTGCACCAGAAACAGCGCCACCAGCACCACCAGCGACACCGGGACCACCCAATGATCGATGCCATCGAAGGCCAGGCCCAGGCCCTCGACGGCCGAGAGCACCGAAACGGCCGGGGTGATCATGCTGTCGCCATAGAACAGCGAGGCACCGATCAAGCCGCAGATCACCATGAGGGTCCGCAGGCGCGGATGCGCCGCCGTGGCGCGCCGCGCCAGCGCGGTCAGGGCCATGGTGCCGCCCTCCCCCTGGTTGTCGGCACGCAGGATGAACACTACGTACTTGAACGACACCACCCACAGCAGCGACCAGAGGATCAACGACAGGATCCCCAGCACACCGTCGTGATTGACCTGCACCCCGTAACCGCCCGTGAACACTTCCTTCAAGGTATACAGCGGGCTGGTGCCGATATCGCCATAAACCACCCCGACCGCCGCCACCAGCAGGCCCAGCGACCGGGTCGCCCCCTGCTTCGCTGCGTGCCCGCCCTCGGCGTGACTGCTTGCCTGAACCATCGACCACTCCCGCAAAAGGCCCTCACGGCCACTGTTGTCAGCGTGCATGCCAGGTCGCCCATCCGGGCCTGGCGTAACGGCGCGAAGCATAGCGCAGCGTTCGTCGTATTTGTGCTGGTCAATCGACCCATCGCTCGCTAGAATTGCGCACTTTTTGATCAGAGGCGCCAAAAGCGCCCGTCAAGATCGCCCCCGATCACCGCTGGGCGACCTGTATTCAATGCCGAGGTTAGTCATGTCCACCACGCCCGCCACCCCCAAGGTCGGTTTCGTCAGCCTGGGTTGCCCCAAAGCCCTGGTCGATTCCGAGCGCATCCTGACCCAGTTGCGCATGGAAGGCTATGAAGTCGTGCCAACGTACGAGGATGCCGACGTGGTGGTGGTCAACACCTGCGGTTTCATCGACAGCGCCAAGGCCGAATCGCTCGAAGTGATCGGTGAAGCCATCAAGGAAAACGGCAAGGTGATCGTCACCGGCTGCATGGGTGTCGAGGAAGGCAGCATTCGCGATGTGCACCCAAGCGTGCTTTCGGTGACCGGTCCGCAGCAGTACGAGCAGGTGGTCAACGCCGTGCACGAAGTGGTGCCGCCGCGTCAGGACCACAACCCGCTGATCGACCTGGTGCCGCCGCAAGGGGTCAAGCTCACGCCGCGCCACTATGCCTACCTGAAGATTTCCGAAGGCTGCAACCACAGCTGCAGCTTCTGCATCATCCCGTCGATGCGTGGCAAACTGGTCAGCCGCCCGGTGGGCGAGGTGCTGAGCGAGGCCGAGCGCCTGGTCAAGGCCGGGGTCAAGGAAATTCTGGTGATTTCCCAGGACACCAGCGCCTACGGCGTAGACGTCAAGTACAAGACCGACTTCTGGAACGGCCGCCCGGTCAAGACCCGCATGCTCGAGTTGTGCGAGGCCCTGAGCAGCCTGGGTGCGTGGGTGCGCCTGCACTATGTGTATCCGTACCCCAATGTAGACGACGTGATCCCGTTGATGGCTGCCGGCAAGATCCTGCCGTACCTGGACATTCCGTTCCAGCACGCCAGCCCCAAGGTGCTCAAGTCGATGAAGCGCCCGGCCTTCGAAGACCGGACCCTGGCCCGCATCAAGCAGTGGCGCGAGCAGTGCCCGGAGCTGGTCATTCGTTCGACCTTCATCGTCGGCTTCCCAGGGGAAACCGAGGAAGACTTCCAGTACCTGCTGGACTGGCTGACCGAAGCCCAGCTCGACCGCGTGGGCTGCTTCCAGTATTCGCCCGTCGAAGGTGCACCGGCCAATGACCTGGGCCTGGCCGACGTCCCGGACGACATCAAACAGGATCGCTGGGACCGCTTCATGGCCCACCAGCAGGCCATCAGCGCCGCCCGCCTGCAGATGCGCATCGGCAAGGAAATCGACGTGCTCATCGATGAGGTCGAAGAGCAAGGCTCGGTGGGCCGCAGCTTCTTCGACGCGCCAGAAATCGACGGCAGTGTCTTCATCGATGGCAACCATGGCTTCAAGCCTGGCGACAAGGTGCGTTGCCGCGTGGTAGACGCCGACGAATACGACATGTGGGCAGAGCCCATCTGACAGGGCGCCACGCCGGCCTCCTGTCGCAGTGGCGCGGCCCGCCCCGGGTCGCGCCCTCCCCCAGCATCTATCCTTGGTTTGACGGCCACTGGAGCAGGGACCCGATGCATACCTTCTCGACCCTGGAAACGCCCCATCTCAGCGACTACCCCAAGCTGGTCAGCGTGTGGGAAAACGCGGTACGTGCAACGCACGCTTTCCTGCCCGAATACTACATCGTGCTGCTGCGCGACAAGGTGCTGCGGCGCTACCTGGACGCGGTGATGCTGGTCTGTGCCCGTGGGCCTGATCGCAGCATCCAGGGCTTTGTGGGTGTGGCGGGCGGGCGCATCGACATGTTGTTCGTGGACCCGCAATGGCATGGCCGGGGTATCGGCAAACAGCTGCTGCAGCATGCTGTGCAGGCGTTGGACGCCCTGACCCTCGACGTCAACGAGCAGAACACCCAGGCGCTGGGCTTTTATCTGCACCAGGGCTTCGAAATCGTGGGCCGTTCGCCCAAGGACGGCCTGGGCCAGCCGTATCCATTGCTGCACATGCGCCGACGCGGCACGGCCTGATTGACACAGATTCCCGCCCCTCGCCCGGCGGGAAGGGTACAATGCAGCCTTTCATTGCCTTTGCGAATCGTCGTCATGTCCGAACCCGTCCGTCTGTCCAAACGCCTTGTCGAGCAGCTTGGCTGCTCCCGCCGCGAGGCTGAGTTGTATATCGAAGGAGGCTGGGTGACGGTCGATGGCGTGGTGGTCGAGCAGCCGCAGTTCAAGGTCGAGCAGCAGCATGTGGAGCTGCTGCCCGGCGCGCGCGCCGAGAGCCTGGAGCCGGTTACGCTGTTGCTGCACCAAGCTGCGGGCATGGACACCGAAACCGCCCGGCTTGGCATGAGCATGACCAGCCTCAGCGAGGCCCATCGCGAAGGCGTGCGCCCCTTGCACGGGCATTTCACCCGCCAGGCTTGTATAGCACCGCTGGAACCGGGTGCCAGCGGCTTGCAGGTGTTTACCCAGGACTGGCGGGTTACCCGCAAGATCAACGCCGACCTGCGCAAGCTCGAACAGGAATTCGTCGTCCAGGTGCGCGGTGAAGCCAGTGCGCAGATGCTCGAGCGTCTGGCCCGCGGTGTGACCCGCAATGACCGCGAGTTGCCCAAGGCCAAGGCCAGCTGGCAGAACGAAACCCATTTGCGCCTGGTGCTGAAGAACCCGCAACCCGGCCAGATTTCCGAACTGTGCGCCTATCTGCGCCTGGAGTTGCTGGGCATGCGCCGCATACGCCTGGGTGGCGTTTCGATGGGCAAGCTGGCGCTGGGCCAATGGCGCTACCTGATGGGCACCGAACGTTTCTAAGTGAGATGCCGTGCGATGACGTGCGGCACAAGAACAGGATTTTGCAGCAATGAACCACAATGACGTCCTGCGCAGCCTGCGCTACATGTTGAAAGTCAATGACGCCAAGATGGCCGAGATCATCGGTTTGACCGGCCTGGACGTGAACCCTGTCGTCCTGGCGACCTATGTGAAGAAAGAAGAAGAGCAAGGCTTTGTGCGCTGCCCGGACCGGGTCATGGCGCACTTTCTTGACGGCCTGGTCATCTACCGTCGCGGCAAGGACGAAAGCCGTCCGGCACAACCTGTCGAGCTGCCGGTTACCAACAACCAGATCCTGAAGAAGCTGCGCGTGGCCTTCGAACTGAAGGAAGACGACCTGCACGCGATCTTGAAATCGGTCGATTTCCCCGTCAGCAAACCTGAGCTCAGCGCACTGTTTCGCAAGGCCGGCCATGACAACTACCGCCCGTGCGGCGACCAGTTGCTGCGCAATTTCCTCAAGGGCCTGACCCAGCGCGTGCACGGCTGAATGGTCATGCAGCATACGGTGGCGCCGGTGGGGATCGTGCGCTCCTGCTTCATGGAGAAGTTCGCCATTCCGCGCCAGCCGCAGCTGGCACCAGCCGCACGCGGTATGCTGGAACTGCTGCCACCCTTCGACCAACCCGAGGCAGTCGAAGGGCTGGATCAGGTCAGCCACGTCTGGCTGCTGTTTCTGTTCCACCAGGCCCTGGAAGAAAAACCCAGGCTCAAGGTGCGCCCACCGCGCCTGGGGGGCAACAAGAGCATGGGCGTGTTCGCCACCCGCGCCACTCACCGGCCCAACGGCATCGGCCAGTCGGTGGTGCGGCTGGAGAGTGTTGAACCTGGCCGCTTGCTGCTGTCAGGCATCGACCTGCTTGACGGCACGCCGGTGCTGGACATCAAGCCTTACGTACCCTATGCCGACAGTGTCGAGGGTGCCCATAACCACATGGCCAGCGCTGCGCCAGTCGCCATTCCCGTGCAGTGGGCCAACAGCGCCCTGCCCCAGGCCCGCGAGCATGCGTTGCGGCTGGGCGAGCCCCTGGTGGCACTGATCGAGCAATGCCTGGCGCAAGACCCACGGCCGGCCTATCAGGTGCCTGTGGCCGAACGGGTGTATGGAGTGAAGTTCTGGGATGTGCAGGTCAGGTGGCACTACCCGCAGACGGATGTGATCTGCGTGCTTGAGGTGGTGCTGGCTTGAAGGTGCAATAGGGCCGCACCTGGAGGTTGTGCTGCCGCCATCGGCCGCAGGCACGAACTGCCGCCCATGAAAAAGGCGACCCGTCGGGTCGCCTTTTTTTGTGCCGTTACGTTGCGATCAACGCGCAGGACCTTCGGCAACGCCCAGGTCATCGGTTGGACGGGTGTCGATCAGCGGACCGCCACCGGAAGCCAACTCCGACGCCAGCGTGTCGTTGTCCATCTCCTTGACCCACTTGGCCACGACCACGGTGGCAACGGCGTTGCCCACCAGGTTGGTCAAGGCACGTGCTTCGGACATGAAGCGGTCGATACCCAGGATCAGGGCCAGGCCGGCAACCGGCAAGTGGCCAACAGCCGACAGCGTGGCCGCCAGTACGATGAAGCCCGAACCGGTAACACCGGCGGCGCCTTTGGAAGCGACCAGCAGCACCAGCAGCAGGGTGATCTGGTGGGTGATGTCCATCGGGGTGTCGGTGGCCTGGGCGATGAACACCGCAGCCATGGTCAGGTAGATCGAGGTGCCGTCCAGGTTGAACGAATAACCGGTCGGGATGACCAGGCCTACCACGGACTTCTTGGCACCCAGGCGCTCCATCTTGGCCAGCATGCGCGGCAGCGCGGACTCGGACGAGGAGGTGCCCAGCACGATCAGCAGTTCTTCACGGATGTAGCGGATCAGCTTGAGTACGCTGAAACCGTGGGCGCGGCAGATGCCACCGAGCACCACCAGCACGAACAGCAGGCAGGTGATGTAGAAGCACGCCATCAGGTAGCCGAGCTGCACCAGCGAGCCCACGCCGTACTGGCCGATGGTGAAGGCCATGGCGCCGAAGGCACCGATCGGGGCCAGCTTCATGATCATGTTGATGATGTTGAACATGACATGGGCGAAGCGATCGATCATGTCCAGGAACGGCTTGCCGTAGCTGCCCAGGCGATGCAGGGCGAAGCCGAACAGCACCGAGAACATCAGTACTTGCAGGATGTCGCCGTTGGCGAAGGCACCGACCACGGTATTGGGGATGACGTTGAGCAGGAAGCCTACGGTGGTCTGCTGCGCGCCGGCGGCAGCATAGGCGGCCACGCTGCTGGCATTGAGGGTGCTGACGTCGATGTGCATGCCCGCGCCGGGCTTGACCACGTTGACCACCACCAGGCCGATGATCAGCGCGATGGTGGAGACGATTTCGAAATACAGCAACGCATAGCCGCCCGTCTTGCCGACGGATTTCATGCTCTGCATGCCGGCGATACCGCTGACCACGGTGCAGAAGATGATCGGGGCGATGACCATCTTGATCAGTTTGACGAAGCCATCACCCAAGGGTTTGAGGGCAACACCCGTTTCCGGGTAGTAATGGCCGAGCAGAATACCGATGGTGATGGCAACCAACACCTGGACATACAGGGATTTGTAAAGCGGCTGACGTGTCGTCATGGCTGTTTTTCCTCAAGTGTGCCGCGCCACCCTGTTCCAGGGGTGCAGCACCTGAATCGCTAACCCTCCTGCACTTGGAGGGATTTGTCGTTGTGGTAGAGCTGCCTGTTGAGGCCTCTGCCAATAGCGATAGCAAGGGTGATGCCAAAATGCCCAAACCGGGTGCAGGCTGGGCTATTGCTGGCTTTCCATGCCCAACGGCGGGGCGAAACCTGAGCAAGGGTGGCGGGTTTCCGCCCGCTGGCGGAACTGGAGCGGCCCAGATGGCGGAAAACCGCCTGGGCTCATTCCAGATTGAAGGTGATACGGAAGGCGGCGCCACCAAGCGTCGAGTCATCGAGGCTCAGTTCGGCATCGTAGCTGTCGATGATGTCCTTCACCACAGCCAGGCCAATGCCTTGCCCCGGGTGCTGGCTGTCCAGCCGCTCGCCGCGCTCCAGAATGCGCTGGCGCTGATCGGCGGGCACGCCTGGGCCGTCATCTTCGATACACAGGGTCAGCCGTCCGGCTTCTCTGAACAGGCTTACCCTTATCTGGCCCAGGCTCAGGCGGTAGGCGTTTTCCAGAAGGTTACCCAGCAGTTCGAGCAATGCGCCCTGCTCCACGGGCACCCGTGCCTGGTCTGGCACCTGCAAGGTCACCTCCACGTGCTTGTCGCGATAGACCTTGGCCAGCGTGCTGCACAGGCTGTCGAGCAAGGGGCGTAGCACCACGCTATGGCGCACCAGGCCGCTCTTGCGCAGGCTGGCGCGTTGCAGTTGATAGTCGATCTGCTGGCTCATGCGTTCGATCTGGCTCTGCAGGACCCTGGCCTGCTCGCGCTCGCCGTTGTGCTGCTGCAGGCTTTCGCCCACCCCCTGCAACACGGCCAAGGGCGTCTTCAGGCTGTGCGCCAGGTCGTCCAGCGAGTCCCGGTAACGCTGGCGTTGCTCGCGCTCGCTTTGCAGCAGGCGGTTCAGCGAACCGGTCAGGCGCAGCAGTTCGCGGGGGTGCTGGGTACTCAGGCCGTCCCGCGCGCCGGATTCCAGATCGTCGAGCTCGCGGCTGAGCCGGCGCAGCGAGCGCAACCCCCAGGTCAACCCTGCCCAGAGCAGCGCCAGCAGTGCCAGCAAGGCAGCGCCGAAGCCCAGGTAGAGTTTTTCACGCAGGCCGTCGAGGGTGCGCTGGTAGTCGCGTACTGGCTGCAGGGCCACGATGCTGAAGGCAGCACTCTTGCCGCCCAGCAGCTTTATCTCGACGTCATAGACGAAGAATTCCTCACCGTTGGCCTGGTGGATGCGGGCGAACTCGTTTCCGCGGCCATCGTAGCGAGGCTGGTAGTTGATGTTCTGCGCTGCCGTGGCCCGGGACTGCCAGACCAGGTGGCCACTGCGGTCGAAGATGTACCCCAGCAGGCCGGTATAGGGCAGGTTGAAGCGCTCGTCAGGCAACAGCGCCGGCATCTGCAGCTGCCCGTTTTCGATACGCGCCGCCGAGATCAGTGTAGTCACGTCCGAGGCTAGGCGTTGCTCGATCGATTCCTGCAAGGCAAGGCTGAAGGCTTTCTGCAAGGCTGGCAGCAGCGCCAGCATGAACAGCACCGCCAACACGGCAGCGGCCAGCATCAGGCGCACGCGCAGGGATCGAATCATCGGCAGCGCTCGGTGAACAGGTAGCCAAGCCCGCGCACGGTATCGATGGGCTTGAAGCCGCATTCGCCTTCGAGCTTGCGCCGCAAGCGCCCGATGAGCACTTCGATGACGTTCGGATCACGCTCTTCATCGCCAGGGTAGAGCTGCTCCATCAGGCGATCCTTGGCCACCACCTGCTGGTGATGACGCATCAGGTACTCAAGGATGCGGTATTCATAGGCGGTCAGGCCCAGTGGCTGCTCGTCGAGCGTGGCCTGCTTGCGATTGAGGTCCAGGACCAACGGGCCGGCGGCGATGGTTGACTGGGTAAAGCCGCTGGAGCGGCGCAGCAGCGCATTGAGGCGCGCCTCCAGTTCTTCGAACTGGAACGGCTTGACCAGGTAGTCGTCGGCGCCAGCGGCCAGCCCTTCGACCTTGTCCTGCCAGTTGCCGCGGGCAGTGAGGATGAGGATGGGGAAGGTCTTGGCCTGGTTGCGCAGGCGCGTGATCAGCTCCAGACCACTGATGCCCGGCAGCCCCAGGTCGACCACTGCCAGGTCGAAGTGGTACTGCTCGGCCTGGTACAACGCCTCCTCGGCATTGGCGACCGCCTCGACCACGTGGCCACTTTCCCCCAGGCGGGTATAGAGGTGATGGCGAAGCAAGGCTTCGTCCTCGACCACCAGCAGTTTCATGTGCAGCTCCTTGATGGATGTGCCTGTACGGTGCCCAATGCTGACAAGCCAGCCCCACCGCGTGCGCCTACCGGCCCGATGGCCCAGCATGGCACTGGTTGGAGCTGGCTTGCCAGACCTGGGTCGCTACAGGATAACGCGACGGGCAGGTCAGAACTTGTAGGAAGCCGCCAGATAGGTCTGCGCGCTGCTACTCAGGCGCAATGTACCGGCCTTCGGCGCGCCGTGGGGGCTGACTTCGGTGGCGGCATTGGTGCGCAGGTAACGGTAGCCCAGTTCGACCGAGGCCTTGTCGGTAATGTCCTGGATGACGCCTGCCTGCAGGCCGTAGGCGTAACCGTAGTCGGTGTCGCGGCTCAGGCCTGGCGATTCCTGGGACAGCTTGGTCATGCCCAGGGTACCGCCGCCGAACAGCTTGGTGGTATCGCCTACGGGCAGGAACAGGTCATAGCTGCCCAGCAGGTTTTCCTGGCGAAGTTTCAAGCCGCTGTGGTCACCGGAGACGTTGTCGTAGGTCATGTAGTAGCGACCTTGGTCATTGATACGGCCCAGGCGCACGCCCCAGGTACCGTCCTTGGCGATCACGCCGTCGGTGTTGAGGTGGTCGGTGTTGCGCTGCAGCAGGCCTGACTTGCGAACCTTGTCGCTGGTCTGGCCGTAGGTGAGGCTGGCGAAGTTTTCGTCGGCCGCCTGGGCGCTGGTCATGCCAGCGGCGCAGACGGCTACGGCGGCAAGCAGGGTGTTGAATGTTTTCATGGTGAGGTTACTCCAGTCGAGTGCGCTGTTGAGGTCTGGAAGCTAGAGTAAGCAGGGCACACTGAACCTCGACTGAACCCCTGCTGAACATTGACTGAACGAACCGATCGCAATCCAGGAGTAGTCACCATGCGCGCCTTGCTGGCCTTGACCTTGATGTGTACCGCCGCCTTCGCCCAGGCGGCGGTACAGACCCGCGAGATTCCTTATCAGGATGCCGACGGCAACCGGCTGGTGGGCTATTACGCCTATGACGACGCCGTCACCGGCAAGCGGCCTGGCATCGTGGTGGTGCATGAGTGGTGGGGGCTCAATGACTACGCCAAACGGCGCGCCCGGGACTTGGCAGCGCTGGGCTACAACGCCCTGGCCATCGACATGTACGGTGACGGCAAGCACACCGAGCACCCTCAAGACGCCCAGGCGTTCATGGCGGCAGCACTCAAGGACCCCAAGGCTGCTGCCAGGCGTTTCGACGCCGGGCTGGCGTTGCTCAAGCTGCAGCCCAACACCAACAAGCATGACCTGGGCGCTGTGGGGTACTGCTTTGGCGGCAAGGTGGTACTCGATGCCGCCAGGCGCGGCGAGAAGCTTGACGGGGTGGTGAGTTTCCATGGCGCCCTGGCTACCGCTACTCCAGCAAAGCCTGGGGTGGTGAGGGCGGCGATTCTGGTGGAGCACGGCGCGGCAGATAGCATGGTGACGGCCGAACAAGTGCAGGCCTTCAAGGCGGAGATGGACGCGGCGAAGGTGAATTACCGCTTCGTCAGCCTCGATGGGGCCAAGCACGGGTTCACCAACCCTGATGCCGACCGACTGAGCCATGGGGATCACGGCGGCCCGGACATTGGTTATGACAAGGCAGCCGACGACCGCTCCTGGGCAGACATGCAGGCGTTCTTCAAGCAAGTGTTCAATGAGTGATCACACGGGGCAGCCATGATGGGATGCCAGCGCTCACCGTGACAGGTAGGCAACACTGGGCGCGTCTTCATGCTTGTGTTGAAAACTTCGCCCATGTGCCGGGCAGCATCGCCCTGCACCTCCCGCAACCTGTGCTCAGCTGGCACAATACCGCGCATGACTACCCTTCCTGCCTGCTGTACCTCGCTTCGGCAACACTGGCCCTTGCCCCGCCCCCTGCCTGGCGCGGTGCTGGTCAGTTGCGCCTTCGACCCCACAAGCATTACCCCGGACGATTTCGCGCGTGCTGGCATCGTACCCAGTGCGGGCCTGCTACGTTCAGTCGCCAAGCGCCAGGCTGAATATGTCGCCGGACGGGTATGCGCGCGTGCTGCATTGCAGCAGTTGGATGGCCGGGACTACGTGCCCACCACCCACCAAGACCGCTCCCCCATCTGGCCTGCCGGTATCCGGGGCTCGATTACCCACGGTAAAGGCTGGGCGGCGGCGGTGGTTGCCGCCCAAAGCAGCTGTCGCGGGCTGGGGCTGGATCAGGAAGCGCTGCTCGATGACGAGCGCGCCGAGCGCCTGATGGGCGAGATCCTCACGCCGATGGAGCTGGAGCGCCTGGACCACCGGCAATTGGGCCTGGCCGTGACCCTGACCTTCTCGCTGAAGGAAAGCCTGTTCAAGACGCTCTACCCCCTCACTGGTCAGCGCTTTTACTTCGAACATGCCGAGCTGCTCGAATGGTCCGCTGAAGGGCTGGCCACGCTGCGCCTGCTCACCGACCTGTCCGCCCAATGGCGCAAGGGCGATCAATTGCAGGGGCAATTCTGCCTGCAGGACGGCCATTTGCTGAGCCTGGTCAGCGCCTGAGGCCTACAACGGCGCCTGTTGCCGCGGCCAGGCGAGGCTGAAACAGGCGCCTCCCAGGGCCTTGCCATGGCCTACCGTGGCACGGCCTGCGTGCCAATAGATGATACGGCGCACGATCGACAAACCCAGGCCATGGCCACCGGAGGCCCGGGTCCGGCTGTCGTCCAGGCGCATGAACGGCGTGAAGATGCGGTCCCACACCCCTTCCGGGATGCCTGGGCCGTCATCTTCCACATCGATACGGCAGACCTGCGGGCCTAGCTGGTAGCGCACGCGCACCTCATGCTCGGCATGGCGCAGGGCATTGCTCACCAGATTCTGCACGGCGCGGTGCAGGTAGCGGGGTTCTGCCTCGACCCAGGAGGTCTCGCCTTCGACGCCCTGGCAATCGCCTCGCAGCAGGCGTATCTCACGGCGCAGTGGAGCCAATTCGGCAATGACCTGATCGAGTAAGGCATCCAGGTCGATACGCTGGAATGTCAGCGCCGGGGCGCCCTGCTCGAGGCGCGCGTAGGTGAGCATTTCGTCGACCAGCTTGTCCAGGTCCTGGATGTCGCCGTCCATGCCGGCAAGGTGCTTGGCGCGGGCCTGCTCGGTGGCGGCGCTTTCGACCATTTCCAGACCGAAGCGCAAGCGGGCCACGGGGGTGCGCAGCTCGTGCGACACGGCACGCACCAGCTCGCGCTGCATGGACAGCGAGCGCTGCAAGTGCTCGGCCATGCCATTGAATGCAGCGGCCAGGCGCCCGACCGAGTCGGCATCGCCTGCGGGGACGCGTGTGTCCAGGCTGCCCTGGGCGATGCCCGCCGCGGCCAGCGCCAGGCCGGACACGCGCCGCTCCAGTTGGCGCACCAGCAGGTAGACCACCAGGCCAATCAGGCTCAGCCCAACCAGGGTGATCAATACCAGCAACTGGGGTGGGTAAGGGTTGAGCTGGTGCAAGGGCCCGATCTCCAGTACCCACGGCGAGCCGGAGAGCCCGGCGAACACGCGTATGGAATCGCCATCCATGCCCAGCGCCATCACCGTGTCACCCTCCTCCACCCGGCGCCGCTGATCGTCATCCAGGCTGGCCCGCTCGATGCGCTGCAGGGCAACCCCGAACCCGAAGCCCTTGTCGCGCTTGATCTGCTCCAGGCGCTGCTGCTGTTCGGTCACCGGGTAACGCACCAACTCGTCGGCCAGCAAGTAGAGGGTCGCGCGGGCCAGTTGCTCGCTGATCTGCCTGACCTGGGCGACCAGCAGCAGGTCCTGCTGCCCTACCCTGCGCAACACCCGAGCCGCATGCGGGCCGGTCTTTTCGACCACCACGAGGCTGCGGTACAGGCGCGCGCGTTGTGTGCCATCGAGGGCGAAGGCCGACATGGGCTGCAATTGCAGCGGCACCCCCAGCAGCCGCCCCCACAGCAGCAGGGAACGCTTGCGCTCGGTGTCGCTCTGCAAGGCCAGGTTGTCTGCCATGAGGCTGAACGTGCCTTGGGCCAGGCCCTCGCGATGCTGGGCGGCACGTACTTCGTTGACCAGGTGCAGGCTGAGCACCCCCAGCAGCGCCACCAGCACCAGCACCGCCAGCATGCCGCCGTAAATGCGCAGGAAAATGGAGTTCACGGGCATTGGCCCACAAACAGATAGCCTTTGCTGCGCAGGGTCTTGATCAACCGGGGTTGGATGGGGTCGTCGCCGATGCGAGGGCGGATGCGGGAAATGCGTATGTCGATGGAGCGGTCCTGGCCGTCATAGCCGACACCGCGCAGCGCCGTGGATATCTGTTCGCGGGTCAGTACCTTGCCAGCGTTGCTGGCCAGCAGCCACAGCAGGTCGAATTCGGCGCCCGTAAGCTCGATCTGCCGCTCGCCGAGCCACGCCTCACGCACCCGGCTGTCGATGCGCAGCGCGCCGAAGGTCAGGTCCTGGCGCTTGCCCGCAGGCGCCTCGCTGCGACGCAGCAGGGCCTGGATGCGCGCCAGCAACAGCCGGGGGCGTACGGGCTTGCACACGTAGTCGTCTGCGCCGATGTCCAGCCCTTGCACCTGATCCAGCTCGTCGGTGCGTGCCGTGAGCATCAGGATGGGCCCAGGGTATCGGCTGCGCACGCGGCGACAGATGCTCATGCCATCTTCCCCCGGCAACATCACATCCAGCATGACCAGGTCCGGCTGGGTATCGATGATGCGTCGCGCTGCACGCGCACCATCGCCCTCGACACTGACCGCGTACCCTTGGGCGCTCAGGTATTCGGCGGTCAGCTCGGCCAGACGCTGATCGTCTTCGACAATGAGGATGCGCGGTGGCGTTGGATCCATGGCGTAGGGCCTGTTGGTGCTGTTTTTCCCTGGATAGTACGACCAGCGCCCTGCCGAGCCAACCCACTGGATGGTTCTGCGGACAAAGATCCGAGTGCGTTGGCAGCCCCTGAAAAAAACTGCCCAGCGGCAAGCAGACGCAGAAAAATACTTCAAACCAGTGGGCACAAGGCCTACAGCGAATACTTACGTTTCACTCACAAAGTACCCACAAGATATCCACAGCCGCTCGCCTTGCAAACACCCCCATACCGCATTATCTTGTATCGCGATCGCGACGAACCACTAGATATAGGGGTTCGCGCAAAATCACTTACAAAAGTCAACCCGCAAAATCATCGGATTTTTCGGCTGAACTTACGGTGGTTTCAGCAGCCAAACCGCTCCTGCGGAGGCGACCGAGGCAAGCCCTGCCAGGGCCTTGTTCGGGCATGGGTGCACCAGGCGAGCCTGGCACTCATCAGCAACAGATTCCGGCAACCCGGAACTTTTGACTTCGGCCAGGGAGCGGCAAGCCATTGCCCTTATTCCTGAGTCTGTCCCGAAGTCGGTACGCCCGCGCGGACGGATGCGCTTGCGTTGCGCATCCCCGCCAGGCAATCGAGCAAGTGGACGGAACGGTGGGCGCCCAATTGGGCGCCTGATCAATATAGAAACTGTGGAGACACCCACCCATGCAAACCGACACGACTCGCGAGAACCCGCAGGCCAAGGCCCCGCAGGTTGCCGAATCCAATCAGGATCTGGCCGCCACTGCCCCTGGCCAACTGCGCGTGATCAAGCGTAACGGTACTGTCGTCCCTTACACCGACGACAAAATCACCGTGGCCATCACCAAGGCGTTCCTCGCAGTTGAAGGCGGTACCGCCGCCGCTTCGTCGCGCATTCACGACACCGTCGCGCGCCTGACCGAGCAGGTCTCGGCCACGTTCAAGCGTCGCATGCCATCGGGTGGCACCATCCACATCGAAGAAATCCAGGACCAGGTCGAACTGGCCCTGATGCGCGCCGGCGAGCAGAAAGTCGCCCGTGACTACGTCATCTACCGTGAGCAGCGCGCCAAGGAGCGCGCCACCCGCGTCAGCACCGACGCCGTGGTCGAGCCGCACCCAAGCATTCGCATCACCCTGGCCGACGGCAGCCTGGCGCCGCTGGACATGGCGCGCCTGAACACCATCATCAGCGAAGCCTGCGAAGGCCTGGCCGAAGTCGATGGCGACCTGATCCAGCGCGAAACCCTGAAGAACCTGTACGACGGCGTGGCCATCAAGGACGTCAACACCGCCCTGGTGATGACTGCGCGCACCCTGGTCGAGCGTGAGCCGAACTACTCGTTTGTCACCGCTCGCCTGCTGATGGACACCCTGCGCGCCGAAGGCCTGGCCTTCCTGAACGTTGCCGACAGCGCCACGCACCACGAAATGGCCGACTTGTATGCCAAGGCCCTGCCGGCCTACGTCGCCAAGGGTGTGGAGTTCGAGCTGCTCAACCCGGCACTGGCAGCCTATGACCTGGAGCGCCTGGGCAAGGCCATCGATCACGAGCGTGACCAGCAGTTCACCTACCTGGGCCTGCAAACCCTGTACGACCGCTACTTCATCCACAAGGATGGCGTGCGCTTCGAGCTGCCACAGGTGTTCTTCATGCGTGTGGCCATGGGCCTGGCACTGGAAGAAAAGGACAAGGAAGCGCGCGCGATCGAGTTCTACAACCTGTTGTCGTCCTTCGACTACATGGCCTCGACCCCGACCCTGTTCAACGCCGGCACCCTGCGCCCGCAGCTGTCGAGCTGCTACCTGACCACCGTCCCGGACGACCTGTCGGGCATCTACCACGCGATCCATGACAACGCCATGCTGTCCAAATTCGCAGGTGGCCTGGGCAACGACTGGACGCCGGTGCGTGCACTGGGCTCCTACATCAAGGGCACCAATGGCAAGTCCCAGGGCGTCGTGCCGTTCCTCAAAGTCGTGAACGACACCGCTGTTGCGGTCAACCAGGGCGGCAAGCGCAAGGGCGCTGTGTGTGCCTACCTGGAAACCTGGCACCTGGACATCGAAGAATTCATCGAGCTGCGCAAGAACACCGGTGATGATCGCCGTCGTACCCACGACATGAACACTGCCAACTGGATCCCTGACCTGTTCATGAAGCGTGTCTTCGACGACGGCAAGTGGACCCTGTTCTCGCCCTCGGAAGTGCCAGACCTGCACGACCTGACCGGCAAGGCCTTCGAAGAGCGTTACGAGTACTACGAAGCCCTGACCGAGTACAACAAGATCAAGGTGTTCAAGACCATCCAGGCCAAGGACCTGTGGCGCAAGATGCTCTCGATGCTGTTCGAGACCGGCCACCCGTGGCTGACCTTCAAGGACCCGTGCAACCTGCGCTCGCCTCAGCAGCACGTGGGCGTGGTGCACAGCTCGAACCTGTGCACCGAGATCACCTTGAACACCAACAAGGACGAGATCGCGGTCTGCAACCTGGGCTCGATCAACCTGCCGAACCACATTGTCGATGGCAAGCTGGACACCGCCAAACTGCAACGCACCGTCAACACGGCCGTGCGCATGCTCGACAACGTGATCGACATCAACTATTACTCGGTGCCGCAAGCGCGTAACTCGAACCTCAAGCATCGTCCGGTGGGCCTGGGCATCATGGGCTTCCAGGATGCGCTGTACCTGCAGCACATCGCCTATGGCTCCGACGCTGCCGTCGAATTCGCCGACAAGTCGATGGAAGCGGTCAGCTACTTCGCCATCCAGGCCTCCTGCGACCTGGCCGACGAGCGCGGTGCCTACGAGACGTTCCAGGGCTCGCTGTGGTCCAAAGGTATCCTGCCGCTGGACTCGCAACAGATCCTGATCGAGGCCCGTGGCCAGAAGTACATCGACGTCGACCTGAACGAAACCCTGGACTGGGCGCCGGTCCGTGCCCGTGTACAGAAAGGTATTCGTAACTCGAACATCATGGCCATCGCGCCAACCGCGACCATCGCCAACATCACCGGCGTGTCGCAGTCGATCGAGCCGACCTACCAGAACCTATACGTGAAATCGAACCTGTCGGGCGAGTTCACCGTGATCAACCCGTACCTGGTTCGCGACCTCAAGGCCCGTGGCCTGTGGGACTCGGTCATGATCAACGACCTGAAGTACTACGACGGTTCGGTACAGCAGATCGAGCGTATTCCACAAGAGCTCAAGGAGCTGTACGCCACGGCCTTCGAAGTGGAAACCAAGTGGATCGTCGACGCCGCTTCCCGTCGTCAGAAGTGGATCGACCAGGCTCAATCGCTGAACCTGTACATCGCCGGTGCTTCGGGCAAGAAGCTGGACGTGACCTACCGCATGGCCTGGTACCGTGGTCTGAAAACCACCTACTACCTCCGTGCCCTGGCCGCTACCAGCACCGAGAAGTCGACCATCAACACCGGCAAGCTTAACGCCGTGTCCAGCGGTGGCGACAGCGCCCCGGTCCAGGCAGCCGGCCCTGCGCCAGTGCCCAAGGCCTGCGCGATCGACGAGCCGGACTGCGAAGCCTGCCAGTAAGGCCAGGCCGAGGCTTCCTGCGGGAAGCCTCTTTTTTGTAGAGCTGTATGCAAGCCTGCGGGTATGGCGCTGCCGCCCCGCTACTCGATACAAAAGCCGCAGCCGCGCCGCTGGGGCCAGCCCGCCACGGGCACCGCTGATTTGCGTGCACCGCACCGCAACCAAGATCTACCGGCCATACTCCACAGATGGCCCTCGAGCAGGAGACTCTCACCATGCTGAGCTGGGACGAATTCGATAAAGAAGATGACGGCGAAATCGCCGCCAAAGGCAATACCCCTGCGCAGGCACACGCCGCCGCCACCCTCGACAAGCTCGACAGCGCCGGCGGTGCCGCGGCCCTGGAAGCTCGCGCCGCCACGGCCTCGGACTCCGAGGCCGTCAAGCGCGCCAAGGCGGCCCTGGACGCCCTGGACGTTGCCGAAGGCCTGGCTGAGCTGGAAGGCTCCTCTGCCCGTGTGGCGGTGGATGAGAAGCGCATGATCAACTGCCGCGCCGACCTCAACCAGCTGGTCCCGTTCAAGTACGACTGGGCCTGGCAGAAGTACCTCGACGGCTGCGCCAACCACTGGATGCCGCAGGAGGTCAACATGACCGCCGACATCGCCCTGTGGAAGAGCCAGGACGGCCTGACCGAGGACGAGCGCCGCATCGTCATGCGCAACCTGGGCTTCTTCTCCACGGCCGACTCGCTGGTTGCCAACAACCTGGCCCTGGCCGTATACCGCCTGATCACCAACCCCGAGTGCCGCCAGTACATCCTGCGCCAGGCCTTCGAGGAGGCGATCCACACCCACGCCTACCAGTACTGCATCGAGTCGCTGGGCATGGATGAAGGCGAGATCTTCAACATGTACCACGAGATCCCGTCGGTCGCGAAAAAAGCGGCCTGGGGCCTTAAGTACACCCGCGCCATCTCCGATCCGGAATTCAACACCGGCACCGTCGAGACTGACAAGGAACTGCTGCGCAACCTGATCGCCTACTACTGCGTGCTGGAAGGCATCTTCTTCTATTGCGGCTTCACCCAGATCCTGTCCATGGGCCGCCGCAACAAGATGACTGGCGTGGCCGAGCAGTTCCAGTACATCCTGCGTGACGAGTCGATGCACTTGAACTTCGGTATCGACGTGATCAACCAGATCAAGATCGAAAACCCGCACCTGTGGGATGCGGCGATGAAGGAAGAAGCCACCCAGATGATCCTGCAAGGGACCCAGCTGGAGATCGAATACGCCCGTGACACCATGCCACGCGGGGTATTGGGCATGAACGCAGCGATGATGGAGGACTACCTCAAGTTCATCGCCAACCGTCGCCTGACGCAGATCGGCCTGAAGGAAGAGTACCCAGGCACGACCAACCCGTTCCCGTGGATGAGCGAGATCATGGACTTGAAGAAGGAGAAGAACTTCTTCGAGACGCGGGTGATCGAGTATCAGACCGGTGGGGCGTTGAGCTGGGATTGATCCTCAAGCGCGTAGGTTTTCACTTCCGGCTGAAGTTTTTTAACCAACACTAAACTGAACCCTCCTGCTACAAGCGATGTTGATTGAGTGCACAAGGCCCGGATGAGCTCATTGTGCACTCAATCCCTCTGAAATTTTCTTATTCAGCTTTTGTACTGAAATCCAGTCAACGCTGAACCCTTCACTGCACCTCCGACACGTGCTACAGCAGGCGGAAAGTCTACGGCCGATGTAGCGGAGGTCGCTCACCTGTTGCCTGGCGACAAAAACGTTATCTGGTGCCAACGCGGGTTGTACCGGCGTGGAGAAGCAGCCGGAGCCTGGAAAAAGACCAGTGATCTGACAAATCTGCGGCTGAAAATCGGTTCTTTCGTCAAACGATGACCTTTGCGAATGGGTACAAGCGCCTGTTAGCTCTCGTGTCGCGTGAGTGCGCCCTGCGCTGCAGTGATCAGAATGTTTCATTAAGCATTTCAGGATGTGTCCAGCATAATCGAGGCGCTTGACCGCTCAAAAACGAACAGATTTATGCTGGAGAACCGTCTATGCCCGCTTCGCCTCCCGCCCGGTCCAAGGCCGCGGCGGTTCTACGTGTTACATCTGGTAACTTCCTCGAACAATTTGACTTCTTCCTGTTCGGTTTCTACGCCACCCAAATCGCTTCAGCTTTCTTCCCAGCCTCCAGCGAATTCGCCTCGCTGATGATGACCTTCGCGGTGTTCGGCGCCGGTTTCCTCATGCGGCCACTGGGGGCGGTGATTCTGGGCGCTTACATCGACGATGTGGGCCGCCGCAAAGGCCTTATCGTCACGCTGTCAATCATGGCGAGTGGCACGCTGCTCATCGTCCTGGTCCCTGGCTTTGCCACGATCGGCTATTGGGCACCCGCACTCGTACTACTTGGCCGCTTGCTGCAAGGCTTCTCCGCCGGTGCGGAATTGGGCGGCGTGTCGGTCTACCTAGCCGAAATGGCTACACCAGGTCGCAAAGGGTTCTATACCAGCTGGCAATCCGGCAGCCAACAGGTCGCCATCGTGGTCGCCGCTGCGTTGGGTTACGGGCTGAACCAAAGCCTGGCGCCGGCCGAGATCAGCGAGTGGGGCTGGCGAATTCCGTTCGCCGCTGCCTGCCTGATCATCCCGTTCATCTTCTTCCTGCGCCGTAACCTGCAAGAAACCGAAGCGTTCGAGAAGCGTCAGCATCGCCCGACCATGAAGCAAGTGATCGCCACCCTCGGCCGCAACTCATCGGTAGTCATCGCGGGCATGTTGATGGTCGCCATGACCACCAGCGCTTTCTACCTGATCACCGTGTACGCGCCGACCTTTGGTAAGACTGTGCTCAACCTGAGCGCAAACGACGCGCTGCTGGTGACGCTTCTGGTAGGCGTGTCCAACTTTATCTGGCTACCCATCGGCGGCACGCTCAGCGACCGTTTCGGTCGTAAACCAATCCTGATCGCCATGACCGTACTCACCTTGTTCACCGCTTACCCGGCACTGTCTTACCTGGCCCATGCGGCAAGCTTCGCGCACATGCTTGAGGTACTGCTGTGGTTCTCCTTCCTCTATGCGATGTACAACGGTGCGATGATCCCGGCGCTCACGGAAATCATGCCAGTCGAAGTGAAGGTAGCGGGCTTTTCCCTAGCCTACAGTTTGGCTACGGCTCTGTTCGGCGGTTTCACACCGGTCATGTCGACTTGGTTGATCCATGAAACCGGTGACAAAGCAGCGCCTGCTTACTGGGTCGCATTTGCTGCACTGTGTGCGCTGTGCTCGACGGTTGTGTTGTATCGTCGAATGGCAAGGAAGGATCGGGTTCCAATTTGAACCATCGTGAGCCATGAGTTGCCAGGGACCCGTGTCCCTGGCAGTGCCGTTATCCGCCCAGAGTGGGTCGAGCGCTCAGGCCACGCAAGTGGAAAGCAGATGGAAGCGCTAATGGCACCAGAGAGACCGGTGTCACTCCCCCTCAGTCCGCTGTTCACCTTATGGTTGCAGCGCAAGCCGTCACCCACGTCAGTGATCACCACCCGGCTCCACCCGCTGCACGGCAACCTGCTGGCGGGTGGTCATGTCGGCCAGTATCACCTCCCCTTCCTGGTGCGTCGGGGTGATCATCAGCGAGCGGACAAAGTGCTCGTTGCCGCCCTTGCGCTCCTGCACGTTCTCGAACGCCACAACGACCGTATCGTTGCGCCAGTTGCTGATATCGAAGCCGCCGGCGGCAATGAACTCGCGGATGTCGCGCACGTCGTTGAAGGTGTTAGCGGGCAGGATCAGCAAGCGGTCTTTGAGAAATACCTCGTAGTACTGGCGAGACCCAGCAGGCCAGTTGTGCGCTACCACGTGCTCGATGCGCCAGTGATGGACGTCGTTTTCATACACCACGACGCGTTCGACCTTGTGCCCGTTGCAGGCGGCGAGCAAGGGCAACAGCAAACCGCCAAGCCAGGTACGCTTTTGGCGCAGATTCATTCAGATAGCCTCGTTACATCAACACAAAGGTGTCATTTACCGGCTTTCGCTACCCGGCGGTTGAATTTACGGATGTCCCGATACTCCATCAGGCGAACACGCATGTCCCGGTAGCGCTGGCTGTTGATGATCAGCAGAGCCAGCAAACCGAACACCAGGACGGAAATATACCCCCCCATGTGCGGGCGATAACCGTAGCTGGGCAATGCGGCGAGCAAGGCAACCACGAGGATGCCGACCACACCGCGCACGCCCCAGGCAAAGCCACGCACCATGGCGATATGCGAGGCGGCGCTCACTACACCGGCTGCCGCCAGCACCATCACCGAGAGTTCAGGGTCTGAACCGCGCATATAGGTGGAGAACACCAGCGAGACGGTACCGCCCAGCGCCATGCAGGAAAAGAAAAACTCGGCAATGAACACGCCGAAATAACGGGAAAGGAATGCTTGCAGTTCCTGGCCATGGGTCATTCGTCAATTTCCTCATAAAGCCCCACGGCAACCGACTGCACGAAGCTACTGCTGGCAAAACCCGACAAGCCGCCAATCGAGTCCTTGATCAAGGTATGCGTGGCGTGCTGGATTTGGGTGGGGGTGAAACGCTTGATCGCGGTACCCGCCGCCTGCTTCAGTTTCAGCTGCTTGGCGGTGAGCGACGGGTGCTTGATCTGCAGAAGTTCCTCGGCCAGGGCCTTGCGCTGCTGCCGCGACAGGCTCTGGAACAGCTCTCTCCAGCCCTTGCCGGTCGCCGCTTTGCGTGCCTGCAGGAAACGCACGGTGGTCAGGCTCGATGCGCCCACACCGGCCAGCGCTACGCCGTCGAGTATGCTCATTACCGTCTGGACCGTGTCATTACTGTCGAGCCAGTCGTTCTGCCCAGGGTCGAACACTTCGTTGAACACCCGATACCCGCCCATCATGCACTGCCCGGTCCCTGCCGCTGCGGCGGCATAACCGACCGCCGTCAACACCATGCTGGCGCCGCCAGTGAAAGGTACGGCAATGGTGCCGCTGAACATGACGACCCAACCCAGGTAGGCCGACAGGCAACTCAAACTGGCGTTCACGGCCTTTGCCATCACCTTGCGCTCACGAGCGCCGGTCTGCAGCTGGGTCATGAACTGTTCAGGTGACTTGTAAGGTGGCGCCTCCTGCAAAATCACGCGCTTGGGCGCTATGCTGCAGATCGGCTTGAATTCGCGCAGGACGATCACGTTGTACTGGGCATCGATGTAGACAACACCCGCGCCAACGATACCCGGGTCGGAATCAATGGCCCTGAATAGCTTCTGCTGGTCGAGGGTCAGCAACAACCGCTGGCGTGCCATTTGCTGCCGGTAGCCGCCGAGCACGTCGGTCATCAGGTCTGTCACAACAACTCTCCTAGTTTCAAAAAGCCGCTGCGCCGGCGCAACCGCGGCCCAGGCAGGTCAGGCGACCTGCACACGGGCTGCGGGTGCAGCGGCGCGAGCGCAACGCAGCGTGGGATTACACGTTCGGGCACGGTACCGGCGCCCAGTCACCCATGTCGGGGCTGCGGCACATCTTGTTGACCTGGTCCACGCCAGCGTTGGCCACCTGTTGGGCCTCGGCCTTCTTGGTGGCGGCCTTCTGCAGGGTCTTCTCGGTGGCTACGGCCTCTTGCGGCACGGCCTTGTTGACCTTCTTGGCCTGGGTCTTCTTGCCGGTGGTCTTGGCCGGTGCGGCCACGGTGGCGACTTCGGTACGCGCCACGCCAACCTGCTTGAAGTCCTGCTCGTAGGCCTGGGTGTAGCTGTC
The DNA here is from genome assembly GCF_007678615.1 of Pseudomonas sp. DE0157. Lineage (NCBI taxonomy): Bacteria > Pseudomonadati > Pseudomonadota > Gammaproteobacteria > Pseudomonadales > Pseudomonadaceae > Pseudomonas > Pseudomonas sp. DE0157. The sequence continues at coordinate 17,219 of NZ_VEJN01000005.1, read as the reverse complement.
GAGGTTTTCCGCGACGCGGCCATTGACGGTGGCCAGCAGCTTGTTCGACTCCTGCAGGCCCGAGACGATCTCGGCCAGGCGCTTGCGCCCTTCGGTGTCGTTGATGCGGTTGGCCTTGCGGCCTGCGATCAGGCTGGTGAACTCACGCTGGTAGCAGCTTTGCGAAGCCTTGGCATAGGCCATAGTGCGATCCTGGTCGGCGGCGCTCTTGTCGATGTCGGTGGCGTACGAGGCGATGCGCTGCTTGTCGTCGCTGATCTGCTTCTGGCGCTCCGTGTAGTAGCCGGCGGCGCCACCCACCAGGGCACCACCTGCTGCACCGATGGCGGCATTGCGGCCGCGGTTGTCGCCGTCGATCAGGGCGCCGGTCAAGGCACCGCCGAGGGCGCCGATGACCGCACCGCTGGCCACCGAGCGGGTCATGTCACCGTCGGTGGAACGCAAGTGCTGCACCGGCTCGTAGCAGCTCGGGTAGTACTCGACCTTGGTCGTGGCACCCACCTTGGACACCGGCGAGCTGGAGCAGCCGGCGACCAGGACTGTGCTGAAACGGGTTGCCGTGGCGCAGCAACAACAGCAACGCCTCGTCGGCATTGGGGGCGAATTTCAGCGGGTTGTTCTGCACCGGGGCAATGGTGGTCTGCTGCATGCGGAACTCGCCCTTCAGACTACTGCGCGCACGCAAAACATCGATCAGGCCCTCTACCATCAGGCGGTAGCTACGGCCGATGGCCTCCATCTGCGCGGCGGCATCGGCGGCGTCGATGCGCAGGTGCTCGATGCCAGCGCCGCGCAGGAACGCCTGCAACAGGGCGTCGCTGGCCATGGCCGGTGCGGGCGCAGCGGCAGGCGGCGCGACCGCTGCCGCTGTCACCGGCGGCGCTGACGGTGGCGATATCATATCCGCAGCCGCAGCCGCAGCCGGGGCCACTGCCGCCGGCGCTGCAGCCGGCGTCGAGCCGAGCAGGTCCCAGTCTTCCGGAATCAACCCCGGGGTGGCCGGGGCGGCAGTCGGTGCCGGCGGAGCCAACGGGGTTGGTGGGCGAAAGTCATGCTGCTGGGCAGGGACGTGGTCGGGCTGGCTGACCGGCGGCACGCTGGCCGGGCCGAGGAAATCGAACAGGTCAGGCAGGGTGTCATGGCTCGAAGCCCCCTGCAGGAGCGCAGCCGGCGCCCCGGAAATCGCCGGGGCAGGCATGGTCGGGGCGGCCATCTGGTTGGCCATCAGCGCTTCGAAACTGTGCGCCTGGGGCTCGCTTTCAAGGCTGCCAGGCAGGCTCGCGTCGATCCGCGCCTGTATCTCGTATTCACCAATACGGATAACTTCGCCATCCATCAACGGCTCACTGTTACCACGACGCAAACGAATACCGGCACAAACTAACTCGACACCATTGGTGCTGTCGTCGGTCAAGTAATACTGGCCATTCTTGGACTGGATCACACAATGCCGAGACGATACCAACCGTTCCGGGTCGGGAAGTACCCAGTCATTGTTAGCCGCGCGACCAATAGTGATGGCACCGCTCTCCAGCCGCATTTCCGGACATTGTCCAGGGGTAATCTTGTGATAGCTGGTGATAGTTAGGCAAAGTGCCATCATGCCTCCTTGCATCCGTTTAGAACGTCGATCCATCCATTCGAGTTAGTGTGCGAAGCCACTCGAACACCGCTGCAACGCTTGATTCACGTAGCCCAGGCAAAAACCAAAAATATATGAAGGGTATGTAACGCCAATGCCGTAGCCAAACCAGAATCCATGACGAGCGGTGCCTGGCTACTGCCAACAGCGTCACAGCAGGCACTCGGCGGCGCGTAGCTTACCTTGACACCTGCAAATAGATAAACCATAAATGCGCAACTTCGAAGTGCCAAAATAATATCATCGTGATACCACTTCGACACGCGTTAAAAGTTTGTGCGCCAGTTCACATTTGCAAATTCGCACAAGAACACGCCCTCATCAAGGGCCGATAGGGAGATCGAATTCTGGTGTACGCATCGCCGTTGCTCGCCGCTGTTTCTGCTGACTTCCCCTGCGGCGAAGACCTCGAATATGACGCTGAGTTTCCAACCTGGCCGCGCGCCTGCCGTATCTGTTCGCCACCTGCCGCTTCGCGCACTACCTCAAGTGCATCGTTCGCGACAAGATCGGCTTGTTCAAGGAAAAGGACGAGATGCAGCGCTGGCTGCAGGACTGGATCCTCAACTACGTCGACGGCGACCCGGCGCACTCCACCGAGACCACCAAGGCCCAGCACCCGCTGGCAGCGGCCGAGGTCGTGGTCGAGGACGTCGAAGGCAACCCGGGTTACTACAACTCGCGCTTCTACTTGCGCCCCCACTACCAGCTCGAAGGGCTGACCGTGTCGCTGCGCCTGGTATCGAAGCTGCCTTCGGCCAAAGGGGCCTGACCGCCCCCGGGCTGTCTGACAGCCCTAACTGCACCCAACCGCCAACCTGACGCGTAATACCGAGGACATCATGGCTGTAGATATTTTCATCAAGATCGGCGACATCAAGGGCGAGTCCCACGACAAGGCCCACAAGGACGAAATCGACGTGCTCAACTGGAGCTGGGGCATGTCCCAGTCCGGCAACATGCACACGGGCAGCGGCGGCGGCTCGGGCAAGGTCAACATCCAGGACCTGTCGATCACCAAGTACATCGACAAGTCCAGCCCCAACCTGATGGCCCACTGCTCCAGCGGCAAGCACATCGACAAGGTCAAGCTGACCGTGCGCAAGGCCGGGGGCGAGAGTCAGGTCGAGTACCTGATCATCAACCTCGAAGAAGTCATCATCAGCTCGCTCAGCACCGGTGGCTCGGGCAGCGACGACCGCCTGACCGAGAACGTGACCCTGAACTTCGCCAAGGTCACCGTCGATTATCAGCCGCAGAAAGCCGACGGCAGCAAGGAAGGCGGCCCGATCAAGTACGGCTGGAACATCCGCTCCAACGTCAAGATCTGACCGACTGCGTCCGCGCCGCCTTGGCTGGCGTGGGCGCCCTTCCCTCACCTCACCCGCTTACGGTGAACCCATGGCCAAGCCTTCTTTCATCAACCTGTGGAATGCCTACCCGACTGACTCGTCGCCTTGCGACGGCGGCTGGGACAACCAGTGCGCCATTCGCATGAGCATTGCGCTCAATGGCGAACACACCATCAAGGTGAACGCCGGCAGCTACAGCGAACCGCGCTGTGCTCATGGCCATGCCCGGGGCGCCGAGTCGCTTGCCAACTGGTTGTGGAAGTACCATCTCGGCGCACCCCTACAACTGAGCGGCAGCGCCGACGACCGCCTCAAGCTCAGCGAGAAGCGCGGCATCATCTTCTTCAAGGATTGCTTCGCCCGTGCCGGGCAGGCATTCGACAACCGTACCGGCGACCACATCGATCTGTGGGACCGAGGCCGGGTCACGGGCTATTTCGCCGACCAGGCGCACCGATCCAAGGCTGTCTGGTTCTGGGAGCTCAAATGAGACCTGCATGCACAACCCTGCTGCCGGCGCAGCTGCTCGCATTCGCCTTGAACGCGTGTGCCCAGGCGCCCGCTGCCCCGTCGGGCGCGGCGCCTGAGGTGAACTTGGGCGGCCACACCCTTGCGCTGGTTAACCACCAAGGCCGCTGCGCGCTGCGCAAAGCCGATGCCTCGCTGCTGCAACTGGACATGCCCTGGCCCTGCCAGCTCAGCCCAGGGCGCGACAGCGGCAAGCCACGCGTCGAACAATTCAAGGGGGCGCAGATCATCATTGTCAGCCATGTGCAGCCAGACCCGGCGCAACCTGGCCGTTGCGACAGCCAGTTCCAGGCCGTGCGTCAGCTCGGCACGCGCCTGGAGCCCTCCATCCTGGCCCGTGGCGGCAGTTGCTCGCGTGGCCCTGTGGACCAGAAGAACTTCGTGGGGCTGTTCGAGTGGTAGCCGAGATCGCCGCCCGCGACCGCCTGCAGCCGTCGCTGCTGGACCGCCTGACCGACGACAACCCGGGCAACCCGCAGGAAGCCCCGGACAAGCGCGTGCTCAGCCTGCACCAGCTCAAGGCCTCTGTGCTGCGCGACCTCGCCTGGTTGCTCAACACCACTTCGCTGCTCGACAGCGTCACCACCCTGGACATCCCGGCCGGGGCCTCGGTGGTCAACTATGGGCTACCGGCGCTGGCCGGCAACAGCGCCTCGAACATTGACCTGGCCGCCCTGGAACGCATCATCCACCAGGCCATCGCCACCTACGAGCCACGCATTCTCCCCCACACCCTCAAGGTGCGGGCCCAGGCCGCGCCCGGCGAGATGAACGCCAACGCCTTGAGCTTCGAGATCGAAGGCGACCTGTGGGCCCAGCCAGCGGCGCTGCCGTTGCTGCTGCAGACCGACATCGACCTTGAGTCCGGGCATGTGCGTGTGGCCCCCGCCGAACGCCGGAGGCGTGCATGAACCCGCGCATGCTCGAGCTGTACAACCAGGAGTTGCAGCACATTCGCGAGAGTGCCGCGGAGTTCGCCAGGGAATACCCGAAAATTGCCGGGCGCCTGACGATGTCCGGCATCGAGTGCGCCGACCCGTATGTCGAGCGCCTGCTCGAAGGCTTCGCCTACCTCACCGCCCGGGTGCAGCTCAAGCTCGACGCCGAGTACCCGACCTTCACCCACAACCTGCTGGAAATCGCCTACCCACACTACCTGGCGCCGACCCCATCGATGACCGTGGTGCAACTGCAGACCGACCCCGACGAGGGTTCGCTGGCCAGCGGTTTCCGCCTGCCGCGTGACAGTGTGCTGCGCGCCAACCTGGGGCGCAACTCGCAGACCCCGTGCGAGTTCCGCAGCACCCAGGACGTTACCTTGTGGCCGTTGCAGGTGGCCGCCGCCGAGTACTTCGGCAACCCGGTGCGGTGCTCGGGCGCCTAGCCGGCAGCGTGCCGCAGGCCCGCGCCGGCATGCGCCTGACCTTGCGCACTGGCGCCGAGGTGCCGTTCGCCAGGCCTGGGCCGGCAAGAACTGGGGTTCGATGCAGATCCCGCGGATCGGCCAGGAGGTGATCGTCAGCTTCCTCGAAGGCGACCCTGACCGGCCGATCATCACCGGCCGCGTATACAACGCCGAGCAGAGCGTGCCTTACGACTTGCCCGCCAATGCCACGCAAAGCGGCATGAAGAGCCGTTCGAGCAAGGGGGGCAGCCCGGCCAATTTCAATGAAATCCGCATGGAGGACAAAAAGGGCGCCGAGCAGCTGTACGTGCATGCCGAGCGCAACATGGACACCGTGGTCGAGCAGTGCGAGACGCTGGCGGTCGGCATCAACCGCACCCAGACGGTCGGCATGCTGGAAACCATCACCATCGGCCAGGACCGCATCCGCGCCGTGCGCCGCGACGACATGCTGCTGGTCGGCGCTAGCAAGACTGACAGCGTCAGCACCAGCTACCTGATCGAAGTGGGTGAAAACCTGCGCCTAGTGTGCGGCAAGAGCGTGATCGAGCTCAACGCCAGCGGCCAGATCAACATCAGCTGCGAGCAGTTCAGCTTCCATGCCAAGCAGAACGGCGAGATCAATACCGACGGCACCCTCGACCTGAACGTCGGCAGCGGTGCGCAGACCGCGCCTGACAACCAGGGCGTGAAACAGACCATCGATAGTTCGGTGAAGGCGATCTTCTCCGGCTCTGACCAGTAACGAGACCAGCTATGAGTTATCGCATCAACGAATTCCTCCTGACCCTGCCCGATGCCGCCGTGCAGGACAGCAGCATCAACATCCTGCGCTTCGAGGCGCTGGCCACCTCGCTGATCATCAGCCGAAGCCAGCTGGCCGAAGGCGAGACCTTGCAGAGCAATTTCGATGGCCAGCTGCAGCGCCTGCAACAACAGGTCAAGGACTTGCGCATGCAACCGGCCCAGGCCGTGCAGGTGGGTGCCGCCCAGGCGATCGCCGCCATCGAGCTGAGCAGCCAATTTAGCAAGGGCCAGGAAAAGGTCCACCAGTACCAGCTGGCCCTGGTGCTGCCCGGCACGCGCAAGATGTTTGCCCTGAGTTACGTCAAGGCCAGCCCGCTGGGCGCAGCAGACGCGGCGCACTGGGCAACCATCAAGCAGTCGCTCGATTTCGACAACCTGGGCTGATCGCGCACCATGTCCGACGCCCTGTGGGCCGCCCGCGAAGGCGACGCGCTGATGCACACCTCGATGCTGGCAGACATCGTCGGCGGTGTACTGGAAATCGCTGCCACCGTGGCCATCGGTGCCCTGGCCACTGCCGCCGTGGCGGCGGCGTTCGGCCTGACCGTGGCCACCGGTGGCCTGGGCTGCTTCGTGCTGGGTGCGGTGGTCGGCCTGGTAATCGGTGTGGTCATGGCCAAGACCGGCGCCGATACCGGCCTGAGCCGATTATGCGAGGGTATCGGAAATTTCCTGTTCCCGCCGTCGGTGCAGGCCACCATCATCAGTGGCTCGCCGAACACTCGCACCAACGGCATGCGCGCGGCACGTGCTGCCGGCATCGTCACCGGCCCGCCGGCACCGCTGGAGCCGGCCGGCGCCGAGGCTGGCGAGGCGAAGGAAGAAAGCTTTCTGGACATGGCCAAGGGCTTCTTCTCGCAGATGTGGCGGCCGACCGTGGCCACGCCAGCCGCCAATACTCTGCCAGCCCCGGACGACAAAGTACTGTGCAGCAAGCACCCGCCCATGCCACCGCAATATCTGGCCGAAGGGTCAAGCAAGGTACTGATCAATGGCCACCCGGCCTGCCGCAGCGGTGACCGCAGCACCTGCGAAGCGGTGATCGTCGAAGGTGGCCTGATATCGAGCAACGTGCGCATCGGTGGAGAGCCGATCGTAGTGCGCGAGATACGCAGCGGCAAGACGCCGGGCATCGGCCTGGCGGTGACCGCGCTGATGCTGCTGCGCGGGCGTGGCGGCAAGTTCTACAGCAAGTTCGGCTGCATGCTGGTGGGCGGGGTGAGCAGCGTCGTGACCGGGCAGGTGACCGGTGCCCTCACCCAGGCCATGGCCGGTTCGCCCAACCCGGTACATGCGGCGACCGGCGGCAAGGTCCTGTGTGGCGATGAAGACCTCGACTTCACCGTGCAGGCCACCCTGCCGATCGCCTGGCAACGCTTCTACAACAGCCACGACGAGCGGATCGATGGCTTGTTCGGCGCGGGCTGGAGCCTGCCTTACGAAGTTTCGGTAGAGGTTGGCGAAGACGATCACCTGGTGCTGGTCGACGAGCAGGCCCGCCGGGTGGATATGGGCATCATCACCTTGGGTGATGCGGTGTTCAGCGTCGGTGAAGGGCTGAGCGTACGCCGGGCGCACAACGGCGAGCTGCTGACCGAAAGCCGCGAAGGCGAGTACCGGTTGTTCCAGCCGACCCCGGGGCGGCCTGACCGACTGCGCCTGAGCCAGATCGGTGATCGCAACGACAACCGGATCTACCTGGATTACGACGACCAAGGCCGTCTTTGCCAGTTGCGCGATACCTTCGATCAGGTGCGTGTCCGGCTCGGCTACAGCCAGCAATGGCCACAGCGTGTGAGCCACGTCGACTTCCACGCGGCGAGCGGCGAATCGCAACGCTTGGCCAGCTATGGCTATGACGTAAACGGTGACCTGGCTCAGGTGCTGGATGGCGCAAGTCAGCCGCTGCGCAGCTTTGCTTACGACGCCGCCCGACGCATGATCGAACACCGTACTGGGGGCGGTCTGTGTTGCAATTACGAATGGGCGCAGCATGAGGACGGTTGGCGGGTAGTACGACACTGGACCAACGGCGGCGACAGCTACGCCTTCGAATACGATGTGGCCGCTGGCATCACGCGGGTGACCGACAGTCTTGGCCGCGTCGCCGTGCGCCACTGGAACCCGCAGTATCAGATCACCGCCTACACCGATGCACTCAAGCGGACCTGGCGCTTCGAATGGAACGACGAGCGCCAGTTGCTCGAGGCAAGCGATCCCATGGATGGACGCTGGCAATTTTTCTACGATGAGTCGGGCAATCTTGCCGAAACGGTCGACCCGCTGGGGCGTAGCGAGTCGAGCGAGTGGCTCGAGCATTGGTCGCTGCCGCGCAGCCAGACCGACCAGGCCGGCCACCGCTGGACATTCGCCTACGACCAACGTGGCAACTGCACGCGCGAAACCGACCCGCTGGGCCAGCACACACGGTATCGCCACGACAGCCAGGGAAACCCTGTCGAAATCATCGATGCCAATGGTTCCAGCCGCCACCTGCGCTGGAACGAGCAAGGACTGCTGGTCGAACAGCGGGACTGCTCCGGCTATCTGACCCGCTTCGCCTACGATACATTGGGCCACCTGCAATCGATCACCGACGCCCAGGGCGAGCGCACCGGCTACCAGCATGACAGCAAGGGTCGCTTGCGCAGCGTGACCTTGCCCGATGGCCGCAGCGAAGCGTTTGTCCTGGATGCCAGCGGCTTGTTGGCACAGCACATCGACACAGCAGGTCACGTTACCCAATACCGGCGTAACCGCCGCGGGCAGCTGGAACTACGCACCGATGCGCTCGGCCGACAGGTGCGCTACCAGTACGATAACCATGGGCGCCTGCTCGCGCTGTACAACGAAAATGGTGAAGCATACGGTTTCGAATGGGATGCAGGCGACCGGCTGATCGCCGAACGCGACCTGGACGGCGGCTTGCGGCGCTACCAGTACGACTTACTGGACAACCTTGTCCAGGTGACCTTCATGCCTGCGCCGGGCAGCGAGGAGGCGCCCATCATTCATCGCATGGCGTATGACGCCGGCGGTCGCCTGCTGACCCGCCATACCGATGAGGGGCGCACCGACTACTGCAACGACCCCCTGGACAACGTGGTTGCGGTCCGCCGTACCGCCGTGGATGGCCAGGTCGAGGAACTTGGCTTCGCCTTCGATGCACTTGGCCAGTTGCTCGAAGAACACAGCGCGCAGGGCCGCGTGCAGTATCAGTACGACCCGCTCGGCAATGTCACCCGCACGCGAGTCCCCGACGGCCGCTGGATCAACCGCCTGTACTACGGTAGCGGGCACCTGCACCAGATCAACCTCGATGGCAAGGTGGTGTGCGATTTCGAGCGAGACCGCGTACACCGGGAGACGCTGCGCCTGTAGGGCAACCTGGCGGTTCAACGCCAGTACGACCGTGGCGGGCGCGTGCGCACCCTGCTGCGCCGCCCGGCAACCCAACCCCGCCAGCTGCCGGCGCCAGACCAGCAGCGGTACCAATTCGACGCGGCCGACCAACTGGCCGTACGCGAAGTGCAGCATCCGGGCACCGGCTATTTGCAGGCTTATCAGCATGATGGCTGCGGCTATGTGCTGGGGCGCCAAGACAGCCCTGTCGGCCAGCGCGAAGCATTCCGCTACGACCCGGCCGGCAACCTGCTCGACCCGCGGACAGCAGGTGCCGGGCTGGTCCGGCACAACCGCGTGCTCACTTTCGAGGACAAGCGCTATCGCTACGATGGCTTCGGTCGCCTGGTGGAAAAGCGCAGCCGTCGCCGCGGTACGCAGCATTTTCGCTACGACGCCGAGCACCGGCTGGTCCAGGTGCGCAACTTGCAACCCGGGCGGGAGCGCATCATCGACATGCGCTACGACCCGATGGGCCGGCGTACCGAGAAGATCGAATCGACGCTCGACGGCCAGGTGGTTGGCCGCACGCGCTTCAGCTGGAGTGGCCTGCGCCTGCTCGGCGAGCAGCACAATGGCCGGCAGGCGTTGTACTTGTACGAGGACGATGGTCATGAACCGCTGGCCCGGGTGGATGGCCTGGGTGCTCACCAGCAGGTACTGCATTACCACAATGACATCAACGGCCTGCCGGAGCAGTTGACCGACGACGCTGGCGAGGAGGTGTGGTCGGCGCGCTACCTGACCTGGGGCGCAAGCTGGGATGAACAGCGGGCTACCCGTCTGCCGGAAAAACAGAACCTGCGCTTCCAAGGCCAGTACCTGGACCGCGAAACCGGCCTGCACTACAACTTGTTCCGCTTCTACGACCCGGAGATAGGCCGCTTTACCCAGCCTGACCCGATTGGTCTGGCCGGTGGTTTGAACCTTTACGAGTATGCGCCCAACCCGTTTACTTGGATCGACCCATGGGGTCTATTGAAGGAAGGCGAGACCGCGGGGTATGGTGCCAAGGCGCACCGAGGCGATGGCCTTGAAGCTCATGAGATTCTGCGTAACAAGTTCTTGCAGGACGCCGGTATTGCACCGAAAAACCGCAGGTTGCGCGGCAACCCTTCGATTGCCCTGACGCCGAAGCACCATGATCAGGTGCATGCTGCAGAGAACCGGTTACGCAAGGCAATGGGCCTCAAGCCTAACCAGATGCTCAAAAGCGGCAAGCTTGAAATCCGCTTGATGTCCAAGGCGATCTACCAATCGTTAGTCAGCCAGGGGGATGTCACAATCCAGCAACTCAGAACGGCACGACGCTACGCCAAATCGTTCGCCAAAAGCAAAGGGTGTTACTAGCCATGAAGAAAATCGTGTTGTCCCAACAAGATCACGGCTACGGCCAGATCGGTGGTGCGCCTTTGCTCAAGGATCTCTCCCTGTGGCCGGCCAACCCGCAAACCGGTGGGCTGATGACTCCCATCATGACCCTTACCGAACAATTCCAACCGGCCCGGTTCGTCCCACCAGGCATGGCTATCACCGTTTTTCTTGCAGTCGCGCAACAGCAGGATGGTAGCTTCAACCGCCCACTTCAACGTCGCTATACGGTCAATCAGCAGTCTGAACTGCAGAGCGTGCTCAGCGGTGGCTTTGCCCGGGTCATTCTGCATGAACTCGCCAGCCATCCACTGGAGCCCAGCACCCCGCCCTTGCTGCTGGAGCGAGCGTTCATCGATTTCGAAGAAATGACCGACGAGGAGCATGACGAGGAGCATGAGGATGAAGACAGCGGGATCGGGCTGAGCAAGCCCAGCGGTCGCCCTTGCTGGCTGCAGGATCCGATCTACGAACCACCGCGCTACATGTTCATGATGCAACTGGTAGACGCCGACGTGGCCCAAGCCAGTCCGCCACATGGTGGGCTGTTTGGCGAAGGTAACGGCTACCTGTTCGTGGACATGCAGGCGCGCCGTGGCAAGGAAGGCGATGACGCCGGGTTCTTCTTCATTCAGTTCACCTGAAGGGCTGCTGACTCAAGGCGATCACCCGAGAGGGGCAAGGGCTGAGGAGATTCACGTGAACATCTGTCACTTGGACAACGCGCCGCCCCTTGGGGAGACTTGGGCGAAGATACCGATGTAGACAGCATCAAGCGCGCCGGCCCACACACCCCAGCCGCCTAGCCCATTACCGACTACCTCGATCTGGAAGGCGGGCCGACCTCTACAATCGATTCACTGCCGCATGACCCTGGCTTGCCGCACGTATGCCCGCGTACCGGCAAGCAGTCGTGGTGGGCAAGCTCAACCTGCACAAGGACCTGCAGCACGAACCACCCAGGTTGCTTTACATTCACCCTGCTCAGTTAAATCAGTCCAGCTGTCGAGCCTTCAGCGCCTGCGCCAGCATGTCAATGAAGGCCCGGACCTTGGCTGAACCGTACTTGCTCTCCCGGTGCAATATATGGATTGGCCAAGGCGCCTCTTCGTAATCGGCCAGAACCACCTGCAGCTGCCCGCTGGCCAGTTCATCCGCGACCTGATACGACAGCAGGCGAGCAATGCCCAACCCGCAGCTGGCCGCAGCGATGGCGCCGTCATTGCTGGTCACAGTCAAGCGGGGTTTCATGCGCACCAAGGTCGGTTCACCGATTACTCCGAAACGCCAGCCGGCTCGCGGCGACAGGTTGGTGGTACCAATCACTGCATGCTCCGCCAAGTCGGACGGGTGCTTTGGCACGCCATGACGCGCCAGATATTCGGGAGAGGCGCACAGCATGCGTCGGACCCTGCCCACCCGCAGTGCTTTGAGCCCGGAGTCGGGCAAGGGCCCGATACGAACGGCCACATCCATGCCCTCTTCGACCATGTTCACGATGCGGTCGAGGAAGTAGGCGGAGACGTCAACCTCGGGGTACTGCTGCAGGTAGCGGACGATGCACGGCATGACGAACTTCTTGCCAAACAGGATGGGCGCAGTAACGGCCAGGTCGCCCTTGGGTGTGGCGTTGATGCCGGCAGCGGCTTCGTTGGCCTCATGGATGCTGGCGAGAATGTGCCGGGTGTCCTCCAGGTAGCGGCCGCCGGCTTCGGTCAGGCGCACACTGCGCGTGGTACGCAGCGCCAACTTCACCCCGAGTTGTTCTTCCAGGGCGACAACAGCGCGGGTGACGGCCGCCGGGGAGATATCCGGGCGCCGGGCAGCGGCGGCGAAGCTTTCCAGTTCGCCAACGGCGACGAACACCTTCATCAGGTGGATCTGGTCCATGCGGGCTCCTGGGGGCGGGAATGCGGGCATTATGGTTGATTCGAGGCGCTGGTGCTGCCTGTTCTGGCCGATCAGATATCAAGCATCAGCGCCTGCCCCGGCTCATCCATGTTCGCTGGCACCGCGCAACAGATCAGCGCGGTCCCGCTCTCCGGCATTTCGGCCGGGAGGTTAGGGTAATGCACCTGGCCACTGAGCAACCGCGTTTTGCAGGTGCCGCAGGTTCCACCCCGGCAACTGAATTCCGGCGACAGGCCATGTGCTTCGGCCAGCTCCAGCAGTGTGCCGCTGGAGGGTGACCACTGTGCCTGCTTAGCTGATGCTGCAAAATGCACCGCCACTGGCTCGCTGGCAGCAGGCGGCTGCTGCAGCGTCGGCTGGCCGGCGTCGAGGTGGCGGCGAAGGCTTGACGGGCCGAACGCTTCGGCATGAATCCGCGCGTCCGGCACATGCAGGCCACGCAGCCCCTGGTAGAAGTCCTGGGTGAAGTTGCCTGGGCCACACAGGTAGAAGTCGTAGTCATCGAGTGTCAGTGTGGTTTTGACGTGCTCGATACCCAGCCGGCCGGCAAACTGATAATCACGGCCTGGCTGGGCGTGGTCTTCGGGTTGGCTCAGGGCGCGGTACACGTGCAGCAGCCCTGCGGCGTAATGTTGCAAGTGGGCCAGTTCCTTGTGGAATGCCAGATCAGCCAAGCTACGGGCACCTTGGAAAAGATGAATGACCCGCGCCTGCCCCTGCTTCAACTGCTCGCGCAACATGGCCAGCAAAGCCGTGATACCCACGCCAGCGCCAATCAGTACCAGCGGCCGGGTGCTGTTCAAATCGAGCGTGAAACTGCCTACGGGCGGGCGCACCTGCAGTACATCGCCTGCCACGACGCGCTCATGCAAATATCGCGAAGCGGGCCCCTGGGCTTTGACGCTGATACGCACATGGCCGTCGGAGGGTGCGCTGGACAGGCTGTAGGTGCGGATCAGAGGCTTATGCGGGTCCAGCGGGATTTGCACGGGCACATGTTGCCCTGGCGCGAACGTCACTGCGGTAGCGCCAGGTGGCTCAAGGTAGAACGAGCGGATATCGCCGCTTTCCTGCTCTACCCGCAGCACACGCCAAGGTTGCCATTGCGCCTGTTGCGAAGGTTGCAGCAGGCGGGGCCAGGTGCCGGTCGCCAACGTGGTTGGCGCGTAGTCCTTGAATGCCCAACGCAGGCCAACTGCGCCCGGACGCCATACCACCTGCTCGACATCCAGCGTCCATAGACGCTCGGCACCCTCGAACAGGGAAGTGTCGGGGCTGTCCAGCACCAGCTCGGCACGCCCATACAGTTGCAGTACGTTGCCGTTGCTGAAGTCGATGAACAATAGCCCAGCCCGGGGGTTTGCCAGCAGGTTGCCCAGGGTATTGAAGTGCAGGTTCCCGGCGTAATCGGGGATGGTCAGGAGGCTGCCTTCAACCCTGACGAAGCCGGGTCGTCCGCCACGGTGGGAGACGTCCACCGCTCGCTGGCCGTCGGCGTGCTCGACATAACTGGCAACGAAGAAGGTATCGGCTGCCTGGATCAGGCTGACGGCATCGGCATCCAGCGCTGTGGAATCGACGCGCCCTTGGAGCAGTTGCGCAACCCGGGTGTAGTCGCGCCGTTGGATGTATTGCGGGCAGTTGCCGAATGACTGAGCCACGGTCACCTGCAACTGCCCCTGGGTGGCCTGTTGGATGTGGCCGTTGAGGCGATTGCGCCGACGGGTGTGCAGTTCTATACCCAGCAGACCGACTGCCTGTCCGTCGGCCAGCCCTGGCGTCGCCGGATCGTCGGCTGGCGGTTGGGTATCGATTATCAGCTCACGTGGATGGGGCGAGCGGATGAAACCTTCCGGCCCCTCCAGTAGGGTCGCCCATGGACGGCCCTGCGAGTCCACGCTGGCGGCAACAATGAACGGCAGCTGGTGGTAGAAGGTGCGGTGCTGATCGGGCATGTAGTCGCGAATGACCTTATGCCCCACCGCCTCCATGCGCGCTGCAACACCCACCTTTTCCTGCAGGGTTTTCTCGCCTGGGTGCCAAGGCGATGGGCGATGGTCGAGTGTGTGCTGCATGGCGACGTCCTCGGGGCGGCAAAGTGTCAGGCGTTGTTCTGCAGCCCGATCTGAGTACGTGGCATGGCCACGAAGCCGGGCAACGCTTCGATTCGCATCAGCCAGTCGCGCACATTGGCGTAGGGCTCCAGCGACACATTGCCTTCAGGTGCGTGGGCGATGTACGAGTAGTTGGCGATGTCGGCGATGGTTGGGGTATGGCCTGCCAGGAACGGTCTTTCGGCCAACTCGGTATCGATCACCTTGAGCAGCGCATGGGCGCGAGCAATGACCTCGTCGGTATTGAATGCCGCGCCGAATACGGTTACCAGGCGCGCGGCGGCCGGACCGAAGGCCAGCGGGCCGGCCGCTACCGATAACCAGCGTTGCACAGCAGCCGCTGCCACTGGATCTTCGGGCAGCCATGCACCGTTGTCGTATTTCTTGGCCAGGTACACCAGGATGGCGTTGGAATCAGCGATCACCGTACCGTTGTCATCGATCACCGGCACCTGACCGAAAGGGTTCAGGGCCAGGAACTCGGGTTGCTTGTGCGCACCTGCTGCCAGGTCCACGAAAACCAGTTCGGTGGGCAACGCAAGCAGGGAAAGCATGAGCTCGATGCGGTGCGCGTGACCGGACTTGGGGAAGTTGTAGAGCTTTATTGGGTTGGACATTGGCATGGCTCCTAGTCAGCGCCGGCATAGCGCTGGTGGAGCCATACTGCATGTATCGACGTAGAAGCAGAATCAGCGCCTGGAGCAAGCCTCAATTTCGCTGATCGAAACAATGGGCCTGCGTGGCGCCCGCGACAGAAGGTGATTGGAGGTAGAGCCTGTGCTGAGCCTATACAACGTGGGGACTGTGGCACCGTATGGCTGTTTGAACCCCAACTTGCTCAGTTCATCAAATTCGCGGTCTTCGATGGCCTTACCGCTGCCTTGAATAGAAGCGATAGAGCTGGCGAACGGCATCGATGACTTGGGGCACGCACTGCTGGATATCCTGTTCGGACATCTGATCCAATAGCTCGACGTTATCTTCCAACCCATGTAGCGAGATAGTCTTGAGCAGCGCATCCTGTTCTGTAGGCAGGGCAGCCCACCCAGCGACTTGAGTGCCGCGCATGTAGCCAAAGCACCACTCCTCCATGACGACTTCGGTACCCTGATCGCCCTCGCCTTGCTCAAAAAGCGGTTCGAAGCCATCAACATCGTCTTCCAGGTCTTCGGCAACCTGACTGGCGTAGCGCAACATTAATGCCGTATAGGCCTCTTCGTCAGCAGGCTTCTTGAACTTGGGAACGTGACCGCCGGCTACCGCTGGCAGCCATTCCATAGGCTGGACGGTATTGGGTGAGCTAGCCAGGGCGGTGAAGAAGCCGTTGAGCTCTGCCAGATTGATGACCGAGTAGTCATTGCCGTAGACGATCAACATGTCTTCAAGGCGATTGAGCTCTTTTTCTGTAAGCGGTAAAAACATGCAGTAGGGTCCTGGCAGTCGGGTATGCGTGCACCCTAACATAAACACCTCCTGCAGAGCGCCTGCGCGCTTCATACGCATCATGTGGGTATGCCTGAATAGCGTGCTCACTTCCTTAGCGGCATGGCCGCATGCAGGCGATAACCGAGCGTCACATCATAAAGATCTGTACGCCGATCACGGGGGGCGTCATTCAAGGTATTGCAGGGGGCCGAGCGAGCACTGCTCAGGTCTATATCGGCATAGACGATGGTCTGCTCTTGTGCACTGGCCACTTCGCCAATAGGCCAGCCGTTGGTTCCGGCAATCAGTGAACATCCCAAAAACCGCCTACCTCGCTCGTCACCGATACGATTGGCAGCGGCAATGAAGATATTGTTGACGTGGGCGGCCGTCATGGTCAGGTAGTTGGCCATGCACCGGTCTGCCTGATCGAATAGCGGTGGTGGTGTCCAGACCCAGTTATTGAGGCTGCAGATCAGATCGGCCCCTTGGGCTGCCAGCAGTCGTGGCACTTCCGGGAACCAGATATCACCGCCAATCAACAGACCTATGCGGCCTATCGATGTGTCAAACACTGGAAAGCCCAGGTTACCTGGGGCACACCACAAGTTTTCCTGGGCCCCTAAGTGAGCCTTGCGGGAATGCCCGAGCAAACCGCTCGGGCCGAACAGCACCGCACTGTCATACAGTTTCAATCCATCCTGTTCGACGAATCCGGCAGCCAAGTAGACCTGGTATTGCTCGGCAAGGTCTGCCCAGGCCTGCACGCTAGAGCCGTGCTCAAGTGTTTCGGCATGAGCAAAGGCCTCTGCCCGCGACACAAAGGTGTAGCCCGTGTTGGTGAGTTCGGGCAGCACGATGAGGTTGGCTCCAGCACGCGCGGCGCTGCGTGCCAATGCCACGCTCTTGGCGAGGTTACCAGCGCAATGTTCAAGCCCCACCTGAGGCGCGAACTGGATGACGGCAATGCGTGCCGGGCTGAATGCGGCCATGATGCCTTCCCTCTTTTGATCGTTTAGAAGGAAGCCAGTAGAGCCGGCTTTCGTTAACCGGATACAGTCGGGCGTTTCTGATAAGTCGGTAGGATTCTACGATTCAGATGGTAGGCATGACCTTACAGATCAAACCATCTATTCAGCTGCAATAATTTTGGGTAGTCCCAAAGACAAAACCCCTACCTGCATACGCAGATAGGGGTTTTGCGAAATGAATCTTGACGATGACCTACTCTCACATGGGGAAACCCCACACTACCATCGGCG
>NZ_VEJN01000059.1:0-282 GCF_007678615.1 Pseudomonas sp. DE0157 | reverse complement strand
CCGCGCAAGCGCTGTAAGTGGCTACTTGCCGACAAGGGCTACGACGCCGAAGCGCTACGCCGCTACTGCGACCAATATCGAATGCAGCCCGTCATCCCGTTGCGCTCGATGAAGCGCAAGCCCAAGCCTGGCTTACCCAGACTGTTCGACCGGCCCAAATACCGACAGCGCAACATCATCGAACGCATGTTTGGCTGGTTGAAAGAGAACCGCCGGATCGTCACGCGCTTCGACAAGCTCGCAAAAAGTTACGCCGCGATGGTTTCGCTGGCTTGTGTCCTG
>NZ_VEJN01000058.1:0-288 GCF_007678615.1 Pseudomonas sp. DE0157 | reverse complement strand
AAGACAAAAAGTGAGCCGCCGTAAGGGCGGAAAGGTGACTGTGCGCCACCCGCGGCAATGAATACCAACTTGCTGTGCGCGCCCACGCTTTCAAGTTTCAAGTTTGAAGTTTTAAGTTTTAAGTTTTAAGTTTGGTTGCGTTGGCGTGGGTGTTGAAAGAGAGCATAGTCCATTTGCGATGGCGACGCTTAGTCACCTTTTCGCCATTACGTGAACTGACCCCCAAAAGTTGGACAGTGAGCGCTATGGGGCCAGCGCGTGGGTCCGAAATTGTATCGGACTCAGGCC
>NZ_VEJN01000057.1:0-289 GCF_007678615.1 Pseudomonas sp. DE0157 | reverse complement strand
GGTCGCGGTAGTGGTGTCGATCGAATCATTGATCGTCGTTACAGCTGGCGTCGGGTTAGGCGTCAGCTGCTCGAAGTTGCCGCCCGTGGCGCTGTCGATGGTCACGCTAACGGTGGAACCGTTGTTGTAGACGTCGTTCGCCGGGGTTTGGAAGTCGATGCTGCCCTGGGTCTTGCCTGCTTCAACAGTGATGACCTGGCCGTTGGACAGGGTCACGGTAACTGGGGTTTGAGCCGGGTTGGTCAGCGTGACGGTGTAAGTGATCACGCCACCTTCGGTCACGCTTGGC
>NZ_VEJN01000056.1:0-292 GCF_007678615.1 Pseudomonas sp. DE0157 | reverse complement strand
GAGCGCCAGGTTGTATTTCGTCATGGAACACCCTCCGGTGAGATAGGTGTCCAACATTCGGGGGTCAGTTCACGTAATGGCGAAAAGGTGATTAAGCGTCGCCATCGCCAATGGAGTATGCTCTCTTTCAATACCCACACTCAGCAATAAAACTTCAAACTTCAAACTTCAAACTTCAAACTTCAAAGCGTGGGCGCATACTGCAGGTTGGTATACATTGGCGAGGGTGGCGCACAGTCACCTTTCCGCCCTTACGGCGGCTCACTTTTTGTCTTGTCAAAAAGTAAGCAAA
>NZ_VEJN01000055.1:0-310 GCF_007678615.1 Pseudomonas sp. DE0157 | reverse complement strand
ACTTCGAGCAGCTGACGCCTAACCCGACGCCAGCTGTAACGACGATCAATGATTCGATCGACACCACTACCGCGACCTTGACCGCGAGTCCTTCGGTCACCGAAGGCGGTGTCATCACTTACACCGTGACCCTGACCAATCCGGCTCAGACTCCGGTCACCGTGACCTTGTCCAACGGTCAGGTCATCACCGTTGAAGCAGGCAAGACCCAGGGCAGCATCGACTTCCAGACCCCGGCGAACGACGTCTACAACAACGGCTCGACCGTTAGCGTGACCATCGACAGCGCCGCGGGCGGTAACTTCGAACA
>NZ_VEJN01000054.1:0-321 GCF_007678615.1 Pseudomonas sp. DE0157 | reverse complement strand
CACCGTAGGTTCGGCCACTGCTACTGCGCCGGACAACGTTTATGTGGGTACGAACCCTGCCGTCGTGAACTCGATCGAATCGGTCAGCGGTGCGGATGCCTGGAAGTTCGAGCAACTGACGCTGGATAAAACCCAAGTCAGCACCGAAGTTACCGACGAGCCAGGTTCGGGTACTCCGGGCACGGGTAACCAAGGCGATTTGGTGTTGGTCACCGTTACGGCTGACCAGACCTCCGTTGCCGAGAACGTCAAACCGACGTTCACTGTTCAGATCAACAAGGCCTTGGCCAACGACTTGGTCGTTACTCTGAGCAACAACGC
>NZ_VEJN01000053.1:0-331 GCF_007678615.1 Pseudomonas sp. DE0157 | reverse complement strand
AATGAATCAAGCAATTCGTGTGGGAGCTCATCAGCAGGCTGATGTCGTCGATTAAGGAGGTGATCCAGCCGCAGGTTCCCCTACGGCTACCTTGTTACGACTTCACCCCAGTCATGAATCACACCGTGGTAACCGTCCTCCCGAAGGTTAGACTAGCTACTTCTGGTGCAACCCACTCCCATGGTGTGACGGGCGGTGTGTACAAGGCCCGGGAACGTATTCACCGCGACATTCTGATTCGCGATTACTAGCGATTCCGACTTCACGCAGTCGAGTTGCAGACTGCGATCCGGACTACGATCGGTTTTGTGAGATTAGCTCCACCTCGCGG
>NZ_VEJN01000052.1:0-334 GCF_007678615.1 Pseudomonas sp. DE0157 | reverse complement strand
ATTTCGTCATGGAACACCCTCCGGTGAGATAGGTGTCCAACATTCGGGGGTCAGTTCACGTAAGGGCGAAAAGGTGATTAAGCGTCGCCATCGCAAATGGACTATGCTCTCTTTCGACACCCACACCAACGCAATCAAACTTAAAACTTAAAACTTGAAACTTGAAACTTGAAACTTGAAAGCGCGGGCGCACATAGCAAGTTGGTATTCATTGGCGCGGGTGGCGCACAGTCACCTTTCCGCCCTTACGGCGGCTCACTTTTTGTCTTCGGTATGTGTCAAGGTAGTTGTCGTGTCTTGCCTAACCGACTTGCTGCTGGGCGTCTCGCTCACG
>NZ_VEJN01000051.1:0-336 GCF_007678615.1 Pseudomonas sp. DE0157 | reverse complement strand
CCGCTCCCACCCGGGGAGGTGGGAGCTTTCAAATGCGGTGCTAGGCAGGCGATAACACGGCGTGAAGCACAGGCCTACTCGCACCTGTGGGAGCCGCAGAGCTGGTGGCGCGCTTTAGATCTTGGGGCCGCTTTGCGGCCCATCGCGGCGCGAGGCCGCTCCCACCCGGGGAGGTGGGAGCCTTCAAATGCGGTGCTAGGCAGGCGGTAACATGGCGTGAAGCACAGGCCTAATCGCACCTGTGGGAGCCGCAGAGCTGGTGGCGCGCTTTAGATCTTGGGGCCGCTTTGCGGCCCATCGCGGCACGAGGCCGCTCCCACCCGGGGAGGTGGGAGC
>NZ_VEJN01000050.1:0-386 GCF_007678615.1 Pseudomonas sp. DE0157 | reverse complement strand
TAGACTTCTGCGGTGAACTTGGTGTGCGGCTTGACCGAACCTGGCTTGACCAGAACCTGGCCACGCTCAACGTCGTCACGCTTGGTACCACGCAGCAGAACGCCGCAGTTCTCGCCAGCACGGCCTTCGTCCAGCAGCTTGCGGAACATCTCAACACCGGTGCAGGTGGTGGTGGTGGTGTCACGCAGACCAACGATTTCCAGTGGATCTTGAACGCGAACGATACCACGCTCGATACGACCGGTCACAACGGTACCACGACCCGAGATCGAGAACACGTCTTCGATCGGCATCAGGAACGGCTGATCAACGGCACGAACTGGCTCAGGGATGTAGGCATCCAGAGTTTCTACCAGCTTCTTGACAGCGGTAGTACCCATTTCGTT
>NZ_VEJN01000004.1:291794-291891 GCF_007678615.1 Pseudomonas sp. DE0157 | reverse complement strand
ACCTCCCTCCGCAAGCCCTGCGCTCGGCCTCCTGAAGTCGCGATCTGCGGCGCCTGAACTACCGCGCGCTTAGAAGCGAAAGCCAACGCAACCGCAA